>NZ_JALHPM010000046.1:0-37710 GCF_022842525.1 Luteitalea sp. | reverse complement strand
CGGCGCCAGCGTCTTCGATGTGCTCTGCAGGTACACGACCTGCCCCTCGTCATCGTCGGCCTTGATCGGGCGCGTGTCCTCGGCCCGGGTCACGTCCGGGAACCACAGATCACCGTACGGATCGTCTTCGACGAGCAGGACGTCGGCGCGCCGGCTCCAGTCGAGCAGGGCCCGACGCTTGGCGAGCGACAGCAGTCCGCCCGTCGGGTTCTGGAAGTTCGGGATGACGTACAGGAACTTGACCCGGGCGCCAGTGGCCCGTTCGACGGCGAGGACCTCATCGAGGTGCGCCAGGTCGAGGCCATCGGCTTCCTGGCGGACGCCGACCAGGCGGGCGCCGGCGCTCCTGAACGCCGCGATGGCGCCGGTGAACGTCGGCAGCTCGACGAGCACGACGTCGCCCGGATCGACGAACAGCCGCGTGACCAGATCCAGGGCCTGCTGGGACCCCGTCGTGAGCAGCAGGTCGTCGGTGGTGCACGCCACCCCCTGCCGTCGCAGCCGCGGCACGAGGGCCTCGAGCAGCGGCGCGTAGCCACGGGTCGGGCCGTACTGCAAGAGGTCGGCCTCGCGCGCCCGCAGCAGATCGTCGGCGATGTCGCGGTACGCGTCCCAGGCGAACGTGTCGGGGTCCGGGTACCCGGGCGCGAACGAGATCAGGTCGGGACGACCCGCCGCGAGAATGCCCATCTGCCGGATCGCCGAACCGGCGAGCTGCGCGCCCATGCGCGAGAAGGCGCGATCGTGCACCGTCATGCGGTCAGGCCTCCGGGCACTGCGGGAGCGGGAGCGGGCTCGGGGGCCTCGACTGGCGCATCGAAGAGGAACAGGTAGGCGCCTGCTGACGTGAGCCCGAGGTACTGGAAGATGAGGCCGCGCAGCAACCAGGCCAGCAACTGCAGCGGCAGCACGGCCAGGCCGACGAACGGCACGAAGGAGATGAGGCCGAGACCGGCCGTGGCGACGATCGACGCCAGGGTCGCCAGCCCCACCAGCCCCGCCGTCACGACGAACACGCCGAGGGTCCGCGGCGCATCGGCCCGCACGAGGCGCAGCGCTTCCCGTGCCGCCGCCCGCACCGACAGGTCACGCGCCGCCATGATGACCTGCAGCACCAGGTACCCGGCGTTGACGATGGCCAGCCACGCCACCAGCAGGGCGCTGAACAGCGCGGCGATGACGGTCCAGCCCACGAGGAACCCATCCTCGCCCACCGCGCGGTACCCGGCCACGACGACCGCGAGATAGCCGATGCCGGAGACGAGATACACCCCGAGCAGAAAGGCGCCGAGCCGCAGGAAACGCGGACGCAGGCGGCGGGTCCCCTGCAGGAAGACGTCCACGTCGGCACGCGACGCCCGGCGCAGGAGGGCGAGTCGCACGGGATAGCGCTCGAGCGGGCCGGCATGCCGCTGGGCATCGACCAGCACGGCCAGGGTGCCGCCCTTGAGGATGAACATCAGGGCCGAGCCCCCGACCACGACGATACCCAGGGCGGCCAGGAAGCTGGCGAGCGCGACGGGATGCTCCAGCAGCGAGGTGGCGACACCGGTGGCGCTCTGACGCAGGTCGAGATCGTCGCCGAGGACGTCCTGCACGTCCTGATTGAGCGCCAGGGCCACGAGGAAGGTGCCGCCCACGATGGGCACCGCCAGCAGGATCTTGAACGTCGCCTCGGCAATGAACTGCAGGACCACGACCGGCCAGTTGGCCGCGGCGAGGAGGGCGCCTCGCTTGATGGGTAGCTTCAGGGCGGGGATGCGCATGCGAGGCGTGTGCTCGATCCCACTATAGCGAACGGTCCGCCCTTCCCCCCATCGCCACCAGCGTCGTCGACAGCCAGGGGTCGCAGCCCGGCGTCTGAAGGCCGAGTAAGATTTCGCGACGCTGCGCATGTCCCCGACTCCCCCACCGCCACGATCGCCCAGCCTCGCCCCCCGCGTCGTGGCCGCGGGACTCGTCGGCACGATCGGTCTCCTCCTCCTCGGCGCGGCAGGCATCCTGTGGCGCCTCGGTCCCGATGTCGATGGCACGGCGCGGCGCGTGGAACGCGAGGTCCGCGACCGCTTCGCGGCCCATGCCGAGACGCTCGCGCGCACCGTCGATCACCTGCGGACACGTCCGTCTCTGGTCAGGCATCTCGATGCCACGACGCGCGATCAGCGCGCGCTCTTCGACGCCGTCGGGGAGGCCGCGCGCCTGAGCGGCCCCGACGTCGCCATCACGATCGCGGCGCCAGACGGCACCGCCATCGCCTGGGCGGGCCGCCCCCAGGCCGTTCCTGACGCGGGCTCGCGGATCGGGCCCACGCTGGTCTTGGCGCCCGGGGCCCTCGGACTGCGACTGGTGTACGTCGAGCCCGTGCGCGTCGAACGTGACACGGTGTGGGGGGGCGGGGCCGGCGGTGGAGTTCCGGGCCCGCCACGCATGATCGGGATCATCGCCGCGGAGCAATTGCTCTCGCGCGCGTCGACCGTCGACACGCGCAACGCCCTCGAAGCGCGCGTCGAGACGTCCCTCCTGCCGGTCACGCTGACACCGACGTACCTCGGGGCCGCGCGGCGGCAGGCCGATGCGTCGGTGGTCACGCTCCAGACGCCGGCCGGCGACGATCTGGCCGATGTGGTCATCTCGCATGCGACGCTGCGGACGCTGCGGGCGACCTGGTGGCGCCGGCTCGCCGGCCTCGCCGGTGTGGCGCTGGCGCTGACGTGCCTCGTCCTGGCCGGGGTGCTGGCATGGGAGCGGCGGTGGCTGGCCGCGCCCGCGTACCGGCGAGATACGTTGCTGGCATTCCTGAGCCTGGTGGTCGCCCGGGTGCTGCTGTGGTTCGGCTGGATTCCGTTGCGCAACGCCACCAACAGCTGGGCCGGCGCGGTCTATCAGGGCGACGTGCTCGGGTGGCTCCACCGCACGCCGGTCGACCTGTGCGTCACCGCGTTCCTCCTGCTGTCCGCCGTGATGCTGGCCGTGGATCCCTTGCGGCGGGTGCGGCTGGCCAGGCGCCATCGTCAGCGCCGCCCGACAGGCCCACCGGCGCGCCGCCTGCGCTTCGCGCTCGACCAGCTCGTCGCGGGTCTGGTACTCGCGACCCTGCTCGGCCTGCTGGCCCGCCTGGTGCAGGACACGGTGGACCACACCGAACTCGACATCCTGATGCTGGCGCTGCTGCCGCCGATCGAGCCGAGACGCCTCCTCGTCCTGCTCGGCCTGCTGGCCCTTGGCGCCTCCGTCTTCTGGGCCGGCGTGCTGGTGCTGCGCGTGGGCCTGCTGCGCTGGCGGCTCGCCGGGCTCGGTCCGTGGCGGCGCGTGGTGTGGCCCCTGCTGCTCTGGACGAGCCCGCTGGCGGCGGCCGTCGCGCTCGCGGCCTGGCGGGGCGACGATCCGCCGACGCTGGCGTTGCTGGCCATGGCGGTCTGCAGCGGCGCGGCCACGCTCCTCAGCACCCGTGGCATGGCCTGGTTTCGCCGCGGGTCACAGACACGCCGCTTGATCTCGGCCTACACGGCCCTCCTGCTGCCGGCCCTGCTGCTCTACCCCTTGCTGCTGCACGCCATCGACCATGCACGCAAGGCGCTGATCAGCACGCAGTACGCGCCGCAGGTGGTCTCGCATCCCCGTGAACTCGAGAAGCGGCTCACCGCGTCGCTGGCGCAGATCGACAACGTCCAGAGCCTCGCCGAACGCATCGCCGCGGTACCTCGCGAGGTGGGCCGCGTGCCCACGACCACGGCCTTCGCCCTCTGGCAGCAGACCGATCTGGCTGCCGCCCGGCTGACGTCGGCCGTCGAACTGTACGGCCCCGACGGTCCGCTCGTGAGTCGCTTCGGCTTCAATTTTCCCGAGTACCAGGCCACCGTCCCGCAGTGGCGGAGCGGGGTGTGCGCGTGGGACGTCTTCGCCGAGACGGCCCTGTTCGGATCCGTCGAGCGCAGCATGCTGCACGCGGAGCGCGCCGTCTGCGACCCCAACGGGCGCGAACAGGTGCGCGGCGGCATCATCCTGCACGTGATGCTGGACTACAGCTCGCTGCCGTTCCTCACCACGCAGGGGCCCTACTACGATCTGTTCCGCAGCAGCACGACCGCCGACGATGCGCCACGCACGACGCAGTCGCCGCGCGACATCGATCTGGTCGTCTACGGCTGGGGCCGGACGCCCATCTACAGTTCGGTCGAGCGCGCGTGGGCGTTGCCCGACCGGATCTTCGACCGGGCCTACCAGAGTCGCGCCTCGTTCTGGGACACGCAGACCCGTGGCTCGCGGGTCTACGACCTGCACGTCTCGAACGACCGACTCGCCATCTACGTCGTCAGCGTGCCGCGCGTGACGCCGGTCGAGCACCTGGTGCATGTGGCCGAGGTCGCGACCCTCGCCGCCCTCGTGCTCCTCCTGGTGCTGGCGGTACACGCCGTCCTCCACCGGGTCAACCGACGGGGGCCACAGCCGGCCACGCTGCTCGTGCGGGAAGTGCGCGCCAGTTTCACGCGCAAGCTCTTCCTCGCCTTCGTCGCGACCTCGGTGATCCCGGTCCTGACGCTCGCCTTCGTCGTCCGGACCTTCGTTGCGTCACGTCTGCGCGCCGACGTCGAAGCCGAAGCCACCCGCACCGCGGCCGTCGCGCAGCGCGTCATCGAGGAGGCGCTCGCGCTCCAGCAGCCGGCCCTGGTCACCGCCACCGCGTTGAGTGACGACGTGATGGTGTGGATCAGCCGCGTGATCAAGCAGGACGTCAACATCTTCGACGGCCCGACGCTGCTGGCCACCAGCCAGCGCGACCTCTTCGCGCAGGGCCTGCTGCCCGAGCGCACACCGGACACGGTATATCGCGCCATCGCCCTGCAGCGGCTGCCGACCTTCGTCGGCGAGGATCAGATCGGACCGCTGCAGTATCAGCTGGCGGCCACGCCGATCAAGGTCGGCGATCGCGACGCCATCCTCACGGTGCCGATGACGTTGCGACAGCGGGAGATCGAGCGCGAGATCGCCGAGCTCGATCGGAGCGTCAACCTCGGCGCCGTGGTGTTCATCCTGCTGGGGGCGGCGCTCGGCTACTCGATCTCTGGCCGCATCGGCGATCCCGTCCAGCGTCTGACGCGCGCCAGCCGGCGCATCGCCGCCGGCGATCTGGACCAGCACGTCGTCGCACGCACCGCCGACGAACTACAGGGCCTGGTCGAGGCGTTCAACAGCATGGCCGCCGAGCTGTCGCGCCAGCGCGAGCAGTTGCAGCGCACCAACCGTCTCGAAGCGTGGGCCGAGATGGCCCGGCAGGTCGCCCACGACATCAAGAACCCGCTGACGCCGATCCAGTTGTCCGCGGAGCACCTCCGTCGTGTCCATCACGATCGCGGCACGCCCCTGTCCCCCGTCCTCGAGCAGTGCGTCGACACGATCCTGCTGCAGGTGCGGATGCTGCGCCAAATCTCGTCGGAGTTCGCCAGCTTCGCCTCGGCCCCGACCGCCCGTCCCACCCCCGTGGACCTGGCCGGGCTCGTCGACGAAGTCATCGGTGGCTACCGGATTGGCCTGCCGTCAAATGTGCGCGTCGAGTCGGAGGTCGCCGCCGGGCTACCGCAGGTCCTGATCGATCGCACCCTGCTCGGGCGCGGCATGATCAACATCATCGAGAACGCGCTCCACGCCATGCCCTCGGGGGGCACCGTCAGCGTCCGCGCCGATCAGATCGACCCGTCGTGGGTGCGCGTGGCCCTCTCCGATACCGGGGTCGGCATGGACGCCGCCGCCATGGCGCGGTTGTTCGAACCCTACTTCTCGACCAAGGCCGCCGGCACGGGCCTCGGCCTCACCATCGCCAAGCGAAATGTCGAGCTGATGGGAGGGCGCATCCGCGTCGAGAGCCAGAAGGGCGCAGGGACGACGGTGTCGCTCGACCTGCCTGTCGCGACATAGATGCGACCGCGCGCGTCGTACCCCTTGTCATGACCGTCCTCGCGGCGAGCTGGCGCTGGTCCCGCGTGCCGTGTCCGCGGGTGAGCCAGGCAGCGTCGTCTCTTTACTCCATGAACGCGTCGGGCGCCCCGTCCCGGCCGCTGCCCGGCAAGGAGATCTGACGTGATTGGTCGAATGTGGAGCGTGGTGCTGGTGCTGCTGCTGTTGGCCGCCCCGGACCTGTCGGCACACGGCGTGTCGGCCGCCGACCGCGCCTTCATGGAACGGGGCGGGTTGATGGCGTTCCTGTATCTCGGCGCCAAGCACATGGTGACGGGCTACGACCACCTGCTCTTTCTCGTGGGCGTGATCTTCTTCCTGTATCGCCTCAAGGACGTCGGCACCTACGTCACGCTGTTTGCCGTCGGTCACAGCGTCACGCTGCTGTTCGGCGTCCTGAGCGGTGTGCATGTCAACGCCTATCTCGTCGACGCCGTCATCGGGTTGTCGGTCGTCTACAAGGGGCTCGACAACCTCGGCGCGTTTCGTCGCTGGTTCAGCGTCCAGCCCAATACCAGGGCCGCCGTGCTGATCTTCGGCTTCGTGCACGGGTTCGGGCTTGCGACCAAGCTGCAGGACTTCGCACTGCCACGCCCGGGCCTCGTCGCGAAGATCGTCGCCTTCAACGTCGGCGTCGAGATCGGCCAGTTCCTGGCCCTCGGCGCCATCCTCATCGCCATGGCGTACTGGCGGCGGACCGCCGCCTTCGAGCGACAGGCCTTCGTCAGCAACGTGGTACTGATGACGTGCGGCTTCGTGCTGTTCGGCTATCAGATGTCCGGATACGTGCTCGAGTAGACATCGACCATGACGACTTCCCGTCCCGACCTGCCCTCGTCGCGACAGTTGCTGCGCGCGACGCTCGTGGCCCTCACTGTGGCCAGCGTGATGCTCGTCGCCATCGTGTTGCCGGCCGAGTACGGCATCGATCCGCTTGGCACGGGCCGGGCGACGGGCCTGTACCGGCCGCCGGCCGACGCCACCGTCCCGGCGACCACAGCGGCGTCCGCCGCGCCGACCATCCCCGCACTGTCCAGGGCGGTGCTGGAGCGCTCGACCCCGTTCCGGACTGACGAGATGACCGTCACGCTCGAGTCCGGCGAGGGAGTGGAGGTGAAGGCCGCGATGCAGCAGGGCGAGCGCCTCGTCTTCAGCTGGACCACCTCGGGCGGCGGCGTGGACGTGGACATGCACGGCGAGGTCGCTGGTGCCGCCGACGAGGCGTATACCAGCTACGTGAAGGGAGAGGGCCGAACCAGTGGGCACGGGACGCTCGATGCGCCGGTGACCGGCCATCACGGCTGGTTCTGGCAGAACCTCAACGATACCCCCGTCACGGTGACGGTCAAGGTCAGCGGCTTCTACGAGCAGCTGTTTCGACCCTGACCGCACGGCGACACCCGCGCGTCGGCCAGGGGCGCCGCGCCAACATGCCGGCATGGGGCCGGTCAGTTCCCCTCAGACATGGAGTGCGACATGAGCCGTTTCATCACCAGTGCATTGCTCGCGATGTTCACGCTTGTCCTCGTACCGCAGGGCCTGCTGGCTCATCCCGACCATGCGAAGAAGGTCCTGGGTGTGGTCGCCTCGATCACCGCGGATCAGCTGACGGTCAAGAACGCCAGGGGCGTCGAGACCTCGATCGTACTGACCAAGGACACCAAGGTCGTGCGCGCCAAGCAGGCCGCGACGATGAAGGACGTGACGGCGGGGGCCCGCGTGGTTGTGACCGCGGAAACGATCAAGAACCAGTTGGTCGCCCGGACGGTCGACATCACCCCGGCGCCGGCGAAGTAGTCGACGCCGCGGAGGTCGCGCGGCCCGGCGACAGGGATGGCCCGGCCTGCTCGCCGACGGTCAGTGGAGCGGCTGCGAGTCGATGGGCTCGGTCACCGGCGGTGCGTCGTCGGCGGGGCGTGGGCGCAGGCGTGCCATGGCCAGGCCGATGAACCCCGAGAACAGGTAGGTGTAGGACACCAGCACGAGCGACCACTGCGGGTACGTCACGATGGCCGCGATGCCGAGCGCGACGATCATCAGCGCACTCGACGGCCGGCGCGTGTTGAGGTTGAACGTCTTGAAGCTGCGGTAGCGCACCGTGCTGACCATGAGCGCGGCCGGCACCAGCAGCAGGGGTAGCGCCAGCGTGGCCATCCAGCCGGCCGGCAGGCCCTGCGGCAGCAGGAAGACCGTGGCCGCCGGAACGCCCGCGGCCGCGGGGCTCGGCATGCCGACGAAGTACCGCTTGTCGGGGTTGGCCGTGCTCTGGATGTTGAAGCGCGCCAGCCGGATGGCCGCCGCGGAGACGAACAGGAAGCCCACCACCCAGCCGAGGCGCCCGAACGTGTAGAGCCCCCAGGCATAGCCGAGGACCGCTGGCGCGACGCCGAACGAGATCACGTCGGCGAGCGAATCGAACTCGCGCCCGAAGTCGGACGTGGCGCCGGTCATCCGGGCGATGCGGCCATCGAGCAGGTCGAGCACCACCGCGACGCCGATGAACGGCGCGGCGGTCGAGAACTCGCCGCGCATCGCGTAGATCACACACGCATAGCCGCAGAACATGTTCGCGAGCGTGAACAGGCTCGGCAGCAGGTACATGCCTCGGCGAAGGCGGCGCTGTTCGGGGTCGCGGCGCCGCAGCACGTTGATCATGGGCAGATATTACCCTCAGGCGTCGGGCCAGCGGGCCAGCACGGTCTCGGCCGCCCGTACCACGTCACCAGGCTTGACCTGGAGGACGCACTCGGGCGGGACGAACACGTCCATGCGCGACCCGAACTTCATCAAGCCGAACCGCTCCCCGGCCACGAGCTGGTCGCCGACCTGCACCCGGCACACGACCCGCCGCGCCAGGACGCCGACCACCTGCCGGAAGACGACGGTGCGCGCCCCGTCCTTGATCCAGAGCTCGTTGCGCTCGTTCTCGGCAGCGGCGCGGTCGTCGTACGCCGCCAGGAACTTGCCCGGGGTGTAGGCAATCCTGGTGATCTCGCCGCCGTAGGGCGTGCGGTTGATGTGGACGTCGAGGGGCGACAGGAAGATGCTGATCTGCTGCCAGTCGCCCGGAGGCGCCACGCCGGGCTCGCCCGGCCCCGCCACCATCACCCGGCCATCGGCCGGCGACAGGACCAGGTCGGGGTGCTGGGGAGGATACCGGTCGGGATCGCGGAAGAAGTACGCGAGGAAGCCGGCGAGCCCCAGGAGGGGCATGCCGACCCCGGGCTTCTTCTTGAGCAGGAAGTACGCGGCCGGAGCAAGGGCTCCGGCGATGAAGGGGTATCCAGCGCGGTCGAGCTTCATTGTGTCAGGGTATCTGTGGACCCCGGCACGGCAGGAGCCACGGGTGCCCGCCGCAGGGCGACGGGCACCGGATGGGAACAGCTGGCGATGGAGGCGCCCGCGTCAGGCGTGGGCGAAGCTGGGAGGCGATCCGGCCGTCGGTGGTGCCGAGTACTGACGGACGATCTCCTCCATGCGATCCTTGAGCTGAAGCTTACGCTTCTTCAGCCGGATTTCCTCGAGCTGTTCGCCCTCGGAGAGAAGCGGGTTGGTGGACATGGACCGAAGCTGGTCGTCGAGCTCGTGGTGCAGCTGGTAGAGCTCTCGGTATTCCGCATCGGTCCGGAGCAGTTGCTCCTTCAGATCCTGTGCATCGGGCATTGCTGCCTCCTTGCTTGCGGGGGAACCGGACAGGGTCACCCCCGGGTTCAAGGGGCACTGTACCACCGTCGCGCGGGCGTCGCAACGCAGAATTCGGGCCGCCGTCCGCCGTCTTCCGCCGTGCGTTCAGACGCGGGGGCCCCGTGTGCCGGCGGGGCGCCAGTGCATGAGAATCGCGTCCTCTTTCGGCGCCTGGTAGTAGTCGCGCCGCCGCCCGTGGTCGATGAACCCCTGCCGGGCATACAGGTGACGCGCCGCGACGTTCGAGGCCCGCACCTCGAGATGGATCCCGAGCGGACATGCGTCAGCAGATGCTGACAAGACGACGCCGAGCAAAGCGTGCGCGATGCCCTGGCGGCGCGCCTCCGGGTGGACGGCGATGCGCAGCAGTTCGCCCTCGCCGGCCACGACCCGCACCAGGGCCGCACCGACGACCGCGCCCGCCACCACCGCCACCCACGCGCGCGTCAACCCATCGTCGAGCAGCGCGCGAATGGCGTCGGCCGACCACGGAATGTCGAAGGACGACGCCTCCAGCGTCGCGAGCGCCTCCTGCTGCGCTCCTGCGGCCTCGCGGACCACGACTTCGTGACTCATCACACGTCACCGCTGACGGACAGACCGGCCTGCAGTCGGGTGAGGACCGCGTCGGGGCGTCGCACGTAGGCCGGACGCACGGCGGCCGGGGCCACGGCCTCGGTCGCGCGTGCGGTCGCCGCCACCGCCAGGACGGCCGCGAGCGGGGGCGCGGCGACCGGATACAGGCGAGGGCCGAACCGCGCGACGAGGGGCGCCGAGACATCGGCCCAGGCGTCGCCGATGACCGCGATCGGCGCGTCGTCATCGGTGGCGGTCCAGAAGGCGGCTGCCTCCTCCGGTGTGCCGACGCAGGCCTCCACCACGGGCGCGACGCCCGAGCCGGTGGGTGCAGGCCGGTAGAGGGCGGTGAAGACCTCGCCCCGCATGCCATGCATCCAGGCCCCGATCCAGGGCACCTCGGGCGCCGCCGCACGGCCGGCGACGGCGAGCAATTCCAGCGTCGAGGCGAGAAACACCCGGCGGTCCCGGGCCATGGCCAGGCCCTGCATCGTGGCGAGGCCGACACGGAGCCCCGTGAAACCGCCGGGGCCGGCCGCGGCGGCAAACAGGTCGACGTCGGCCAGCGTCAGGCCGTGCGCGGCCAGGAGGCGCACGAGGTCGCCCGGCAGGCGGATCGCGTGCCGGACGGCGCCGTCGCCGACGCGGCAGTCGAGCACCTGGCCGTCGCGCGCGAGCGCCAGACTGCCGGTGCGGGTGGAGGAATCGAGGGCAAGAACGAGCATGCTAGACTGGCCGCGGTCCTCACGGCCCCGCTCATTCTACCGGCCGCGCCTCCGACAGCCGGTGGGCGCCGCGTGCCGCAGCCTCCGGTGTCCGATTCGATCCTGACAGCGCCACCCGCCTCGCTCACCCCGGCGATGCGTCAGTTCCAGGATGCCAAGCGTCTGCATCCCGACGCCCTCCTGTTCTTCCGGATGGGCGACTTCTACGAGCTGTTCCACGAGGATGCCGTGGTGGCGGCGCGCGCCCTCGAGCTGACGCTGACCTCCCGCTCCAAGGACGCCACCGGCACCGGCATCCCGATGTGCGGCGTGCCCTTCCACGCCGCCGACGGCTACATCACGCGGCTGATCCGGCAGGGCTTCAGCGTCGCGATCTGCGACCAGGTCGAGGATCCGAAGACCGCCAAGGGCCTCGTCAAGCGCGCCGTGACCCGCGTGGTCACGCCGGGCACCCTGACCGACGCGGCCTATCTGGACGCCCGCGCCCCGGCCCTGCTCGCCGCCGTGCTGCCGCCCGGCAAGGGCAGCACCACGTGGGGGCTGGCCTGGGTCGAGCTGTCGACGGGCGACTTCGCGGCGACCGAGTTCGAGGGCGACGCCGCCGACGCCCTTCTGCGCGAGGAACTGGGGGTGCTCGCGCCGCGGGAACTGCTGCTCCCCATCGACGCCGACCTCGACGTCCTGCGCGCCGACGGAGCCACGCTGCCGGCCGTGACGCGCCGCGAGGGCTGGCAGTTCTCCCTCGACGCCGCCCAGCGGGCGCTCACCGAGCAGTTGCAGACCGCCGGGCTGTCCGGCTTCGGGCTCGATGGGCATCCATGTGCCGTCGGGGCGGCGGGCGCCCTGGTGCAGTACCTGCGCGACACGCAGAAGGGCGACCTGACGCACGTCCGGAGCCTCGCCTACCGCGAGACGCGCGACGGGCTGATCATCGACGCCACGACGCTGCGCCACCTCGAAGTGCTCGCGTCGACCGAAGGCGAACGCCAGACCTCGCTGCTGGGCGTGCTGGACGAGACGGTGACGGCCATGGGCGCGCGGCTGCTCCGCGCCTGGCTCACCAAGCCGCTGGTGGCGCTCGACGCCATTCGCGATCGCCTCGACGCCGTCGAGGATCTCGCCTTCCGCACGATGGAGCGCGGCACGCTCCGCGACACCCTCAAGCAGGTGTACGACGTGCAGCGGCTCGTGGCGCGCGCTGCCCTCGGCACAGCGGGCCCCCGCGACCTCGTGGCCCTCGCCCGCTCGCTCGGCGCCGTGCCCGACCTGCGCCAGACGCTGGCCACCCTGCAGGCCCCGTTGCTGGCGCACCTGAGCGAGGCGCTCGACGACCTGCCCGACCTGCGGGCGCGCATCACCAGTACCCTGGCCGACGAACCGCCCATGCTGGCTCGCGATGGCGACGTGATCCGTGACGGCGCCGACCCGGAAGTCGATCGCCTTCGCGGCCTCAGTCGCCGCGGCAAGAGCGACATCTCCGCGATGGAAGAAGCCGAGCGGCAGCGCACCGGCATCACCTCGCTGAAGATCCGCTTCAATCGCGTCTTCGGCTACTACATCGAGATCTCGAAGGCCAACCTGCACGCGGTGCCGGCCGACTACATCCGCAAGCAGACGATTGCCGGTGGCGAGCGCTTCATCACGCCTGGCCTGAAGACCTACGAGGAACAGGTCCTCCACGCCGACGAGCACCTGACCACGCTGGAACTGGCGCTCTTCGAGGCCCTGCGCCGCGAGGTGGCCACGCAGGCCACGGCCCTGCAGCGGACGGCCCACGCCCTCGCGACGCTCGACGTGCTGGCCACCTTCGCCGACGATGCGGCGAGGCGCAATTACAGCAAGCCGCACCTGCACGACGGCGACGACCTGTCGGTCGTCGAAGGCCGCCATCCGGTCGTCGAGACGATGACGCGCGAGGCGTTCGTCCCCAACGACCTGTCCCTCGACGGCACGACGCAGCAGCTGCTGGTGATCACCGGCCCGAACATGGGCGGCAAGAGCACGTACCTGCGCCAGACCGCCCTGCTCTGCCTGATGGCGCAGGCCGGCTCGTTCGTGCCTGCCCGCCAGGCCAAGCTGCCGGTCGTCGACCGCATCTACGCCCGTGTCGGTGCCGCCGACAACATCGCCCGCGGGCAGTCGACGTTCATGGTGGAGATGCAGGAGACCGCCAGCATCCTCAACACCGCGACGTCGCGGAGCCTGGTGGTGCTCGACGAGATCGGCCGCGGCACCTCGACCTTCGATGGTCTGAGCATCGCGTGGGCGGTCGCCGAACACCTCGCGACCAACCCGAAGGCGCGCCCGAAGACGCTGTTCGCGACCCACTATCACGAGCTGACCGACCTGGCCGATGCCCTGCCGGGTGTGGCCAACGCGCACCTGCTCGTGCGCGAGTGGCAGGACCAGATCGTCTTCCTCCGCAAGGTCGTGCCGGGGCGATCCGACCGCAGCTACGGCATCCAGGTCGCCCGCCTGGCCGGGCTGCCGACCAGCGTGATCCGCCGTGCCCGCGAGATCCTCACGGGCCTCGAGCAGGACGAACTCACCCGCGGCGGCCGCCCCACCATCGCCGGCGCCACGGCGTCGACAGGTCCCCAGCAGCAGCTCGGGCTCTTCCAGGCGCCGCCCGACGAGCGGCTGCGCGATCGCCTCCGCGAGATCGACATCAACGGCCTGACGCCCCTGCAGGCGCTGACCCTGCTGGCCGAGCTGAAGGAGGAGGCTGGTGACTAGGCGCGGCGTGCTGGTCGCCCTGACCTGCCTGGCGACGCTCCTCGCTGGCGGCTGTCGCGATCGTCAGGCGTGGCACGATCCGGCCGTCGTCGTCGGGATCGCCGTCGGACCCACCAACCTGGATCCGCGCGTCGGCAGCGACGAAGCGAGCCAGCGCGTCCACCAACTGCTCTACGCGTCGCTCGTGCGGCTCGACGATCAGCTCCAGGTGGTGCCCGAACTGGCCGAGCGCCTCGAGGCACGCGACGACACGACGTTCGTGGCCCACCTGCGCCGAGGCCTCCGCTTCCATGACGGGTCGGAGCTCGATGCCGAGGACGTCGCCTGGACGTTCCGCAGCTTTCTCGACGCGTCGTTCCTCTCGCCGCGCAAGGGCGCCTACGCCCAGCTCGCTGCGGTGGATATCGAGGACCCGCACACCGTCGTCTTCCGGCTCAAGGAGCCGTTCGCGTCGTTCCCGGTCAATCTCGTGATGGGCATCGTGCCGTCGGGCACGCCGGCCGGTGCGCCGGCCCGCATCGGTGCCGGACCGTACCGGTTCGTGCGGATGCAGTCGGACGATCGCGTCGAACTGGCCCCGAACGCCGACTACTTCGAGGGGCCGCCCCGCAATGCCGGCGTCGTCCTGCGCGTGATTCCCGACGACACGATGCGCGGGCTCGAGCTCCGCACCGGCGCCATCGATCTCGTGATCAACGACATCGCGCCCGACATCGTCCGCACGCTCCAGCAGGAAGACCGCATGCAGGTGGTGACCGCCCCGGGGCTCGACTACGCCTACGTCGGCCTCAACATGCGCGATCCGCTGCTCGCCGACGTCCGCGTGCGACGTGCCCTCGGCCTCGCGGTCGACAGCGCGGCCATCATCGAGCACCTCCGCCGCGGGCTGGCCGTGCCGGCGACCGGCATCATCCCGCCGATGTCGTGGGCCCATGCGTCGGACCTGCAGCCGACCCCGCACGACCCGGCGCTGGCCGGTCGCCTGCTCGACGAGGCGGGCTATCCCGATCCTGACGGGGCGGGGCCGTTGCCACGGCTGCGTCTCACGCTCAAGACGTCGACGGCGGAGTTCGTGCGACTGCAGGCGGCCGTGATCCAGCAGGACCTGGCCCGCATCGGCGTCGCCGTGGACGTCCGCACGCACGAGTTCGCGACGTTGTATGCCGACGTGCTGAAGGGCCGCTTCCAGATGTTCACGCTGCAGTGGGTCGGCGTCACCGACCCCGACATGCTGCGGCGCGTCTTCCACTCCACCCAGATGCCGCCGGCAGGATTCAACCGCGGCTTCTTCAGCGATCCGGTGGTGGACGCGATGATCGACGAGGCGACGACGACCGCCGATCCGGCGGCGCGGCGCGCGCGCTACGTGGACGTGCAGCACCGCCTCTTTGCGGCCGCGCCGTACGTCAGCCTGTGGACCAAGGTCAACGTCGCCGTCGCGCAGCCCTGGCTCCGTGGCGTCCACCTGACGCCGCAGGCCAGCTTCGCCACCTTGCGGCACATCACGAAGACCGTCGAGACGGCTGCCGCGGCAGGTCACTGACCGTCGACCTGAAGGTCGACGGCTACAAAGGTCGACGGCGACAGTCGCCGGCTCCAGTCGCCGGCCCTACGACTTCGGCAGATGCTCCGCGATCAGGGCCACCACCACGTCGGGCGACTCGGCATGGATCCAGTGCCCGCCATCCCGGTGATGCAGATGCACGCGGGCTCGCCCTTCGGCAGGCGCTGCGTCGAGGGCGGTCAGGCGTGCGACGGCCTCCGGTGAGATGACCGACGACTGCGACGCCTTCAGCACGTGGATGTCGTGACCCGGCGCCCCCGGGTCGAGGGCGGTCCACAGCGGTGTCTGGAAGAACTCGTGCAGCAACTGCTCCATGACGTCGAAGTCGAGCCGCCAGCGAAACGCATCGGTGTCATGCGCGAGATTGGTGGACATCCACTGCGCCACCTCCGTGCTGAAGCCGCCGGCCTCGATGCCGGCGATGGCCTCCTGGCGGGACCCGAACGTCTGAGGCAACCGCCGCACGATCCCGAGCATGTCCCAGGCGCTGCCCGAGGGCGCCTTGGCTTCGGGAGTCGAGTCGATGACCCAGGTCTGCAGGGGCCGCGCGGCCTGCCGCAGGGCGTAGGCCAGGGCCACCTTGCCGCCGAAGGAATGGCCGAGGACGGCGTCCGGCGTGACGCCCTGCGCCGCCCCCCAGGTCTCGATGTCGGCCGCGAGGGCGTCCAGGGTGCCGCACTCGGGCCCGGGGTGGGCATCCCCGTGGTGCCGCATGTCGGCGAGCCAGCAGCCCCAGTCGGGCCGCTGCTCGACCAGCAGGCGCGCCACCGCCAGCCAGTTGCGTCCACGTCCGTAGATGCCGTGCAGCATCAGCAGTTGCTTGGTGCCGGGCGCGGTCGCCCCGACGTGCCGGGCCACCATGGGAGAAGTCGGCGTCATCCGCTCCACGGTATCCTTCAGGACGCCCTTTGCGCCAACGCCCCGACCCCGTGCCCGCCGACGACCAGCTCTCGCTCTTCGACCTCACCCCGCCCTCACGCGGTCGCGACGACGACAACGTCGAGCCGGAGGCGGACTGGCCTGCCGACGTGCGCGCCCTCGGCGAGCGCATCCCCTCGTCGGTGCGCTTCGGCACCAGCAGCTGGAGCTTTCCCGGCTGGGCCGGGATCGTGTATCGCCGTCCGCGCACCCAGACGGAGCTCGCACGCGAGGGGCTCCGCGAGTACGCGCGCTATCCGCTCTTCGGCACCGTCGGCATCGATCGCAGCTACTACGCGCCGCTGACCAGCGAGGAACTGAAGCGCTATGCCAGCCAGCTGCCGTCGGGCTTCCCGTGCTGCGCCAAGGTGCCGGCGATGTATGCCTCGCCCGTCCTGCCCGGGAGTGGCCGTGACTCGGCCGCCATCCCGAACCCGGACTTCCTGTCACCCGAAGGGTTCCTTGCCGACGTCGTGCAGCCGTTCCTGCTGTACTTCCGCCACCATCTCGGCCCGTTCGTCCTCGAGATTCCCCCGGTGCCCCCGGAGGCCCGCCTCGAACCACAGGCGTTTGCCGATCGGCTGGCGCGCTTCCTCGAGGCCGTGCCACGCAGCTTCCCGATGTCGGTCGAGTTGCGGGACCGGCGGCTCATCACTCCGGCCTACGCCGCGGCCTTGCGCGAGCACGGCGCCGCACACGTGCTGAACTACTGGTCGGCGATGCCGCTGCCCGCCGAGCAGGCGACCAAGGTGGACGTGACCCGCGCGCCGTTCGTCGTCGTGCGCCTGCTGCTGCGGCCGGGCACGAAGTACGAAGCGCGCCGCGATGCCTTCCGGCCCTTCAACCGGATCGTCGAGCCCGATGAACGCCTGCGTCTCGATGTGACGAGGCTGATCAGTGACGCGACCGGCCGTCAGCAGCCGGTCTACGTCCTTGTGAACAACAAGGCCGAAGGGTCGGCGCCGCTGACGATTCGCGCGCTGGCCGAGCACCTCGTTGCCGAACTCGACCATGCACGCTCTTCAGATTCGCCCCCCTGACACGCCACCACGGAGGGTGGCCCGACTGCTCACCTGGCCCGTCCTGCCCCGCGTGGTGATGATGGCGATGCTGTCGGGCGCCCTCCTCGGCAGCCTCGGCTGTTCGTCCTCGAGCGTGCCCACGGCGCCCCGCGGCGCGGCCATCGTCACCGTGCGCGTGATCGACGAGCAGTTCCGCATGCTGCTGACGACCCCGGCGCAGATCGAGGCCGCGCGGGCGGCCCAGGCGGGCGGGCCCGCCTCGATTCCCAACGGCCGTCTCGTCGCCGGTCCCCAGGTCAACACCGGCTACTCCTGGCACGTCGTCGACGTCGAGTTCGCCGAGGCGACGGTCGAGGTCTGCGATGGCCTGCCGTCTCACGTGCAGCGCGAAGGGGTGCAGTTCGGGGCCGGGCGCTACTGCCCGTGGAGTGCCCGCATCGTCGGCATCGAGGTCACACCGTAAGCACGAGCTTGCCGATGTGGGCGCTCGACTCCATGACGGCATGGGCCTGCGCCGCCTGCGCCAGCGGCCATGTCGCGAAGACCTGCGGTCGGATGGTGCCGGCGGAGAGCAGCGGCCACACCTCGTGCTCGAGTGCCGCCGCGAGGCGCGCCTTCTCCTCGAGACTGCGTGGCCGCAGCGTCGACCCGGTGAACGTCAGCCGTCGCCGCATCACCAGTGACGCATCGACCGTCGCCTTGGCGCCCTGCAACACGGCAATCTGCACCAGACGCCCATCTTCGGCCAGCAGCGACAGGTTGCGGGCGACGTAGTCGCCGCCCACCATGTCGAGGATGACGTCGACGCCTCGTCCGCCGGTGGCCTCGCGAATCACCGTCACGAAATCGTCGTTGCGATAGTTGACGGCGCGGGTGGCACCCAGGGCCTCGCAGGCGGCGCACTTGTCCGGCGTCCCTGCCGTGGCGAACACGGTCGCCCCTCGATGCGCGGCCACCTGGATGGCCGTCGTCCCGATGCCACTCGACCCGCCGTGAACGAGCAACGTCTCGCCGGGTGCGAGGCGTCCGCGCTCGACCACGTTGCTCCACACCGTGAAGAACGTCTCGGGGATGGCGGCCGCCTCGACGGGCGAGAGTGCTGCGGGCTGCGGCAGGCACTGCCCCTCCGGCGCGACCGCGTACGCCGCGTAGCCACCGCCCGCGAGCAAGGCACACACCCGATCGCCGACGCGCCAGCGCACGACGTCCCGACCGCAGGCGACCACGTCGCCTGCGACCTCCAGCCCCGGGAGATCCGACGCCCCGGGAGGCGGGGCATACCGGCCCATGCGCTGGAACACGTCGGGGCGGTTGACACCGGCCGCACGGACCGCGATGAGCACCTCGTGCGGGCCGGGCACGGGCACGGGGCGGTGCCCCGCGACCAGTACGTCCGGACCGCCGGGTTCGCGGATCTCGACCACGTCCATCAGGGCAGGCAGGGACATCCGCCGAGCATACGTCAGAGCCCGTATGATGGGCGGATGTCCGGGCGCGGCTCCTTCGTGCGTGATGCCGTCCTGCCGATGGTGAAGCTGGCGGCGCCGGTCATCGCCGCAGAGCTGGGCTGGATGGGCATGGGCGTGGTCGACACGTTGATGGTCGGGCCGCTCGGGGCGGCGCCGCTCGGCGGCACCGGGATCGGCAGCACCCTCTTCATCGCCATCGGCATCTTCGGGATGGGCATCCTGCTCGGCCTCGACACGATGGTCGCGCAGGCCTGGGGCGCCGGCGATCGCGAGGCGTGCGACCGGTGGCTGATTGCGGGCCTGTGGCTGGCCCTGCTGGCGACGATCCCGCTCGCCCTGCTGCTCGTCGTCCTCTGGCAGCTGCTGCCGGTCCTCGGGTTCCATCCCGACGTCCTGCCACACGTCACGGCCTACTTTCCCATCGTGGCTACCAGCCTGCCGCCACTGCTGATCTATGCCGCGCTGCGTCGCTACCTGCAGGCGCTGTCGCAGGTGGCCGCGATCGCCTTCACCCTGGTGTCGGCCAACCTCGTCAACCTGGTCGTGAACTGGGTGCTGATCTACGGCATCGGGCCGGCCCCGGCGCTCGGCGTGCGCGGGGCGGCGTGGGCGACGCTGATTTCGCGGGTCTACATGGTGGGCGTGCTCGGCTGGGTCGTGTGGCGACTGCACCGCGGCGGCCCGGCGGCCCATCTCTCGTGGCGGCTCCCCACGGCCCGCGTGCGCCGTCTGCTGACGCTCGGCCTGCCGGCGGCCGCCCACCTGACGTTCGAGGTGGGCGTCTTCAGTGCCGTGACGGCCATCGCCGGCCAGTTGCCGCCCGACTCGCTCGCGGCGCACCACATCGCGCTCAACATCGCCAGCGTCGTGTTCATGGTGCCGCTCGGCGTGTCGGCCGCCGCGGCCGTCCTGGTCGGCCAGCACGTCGGCCGTGGCGACGGGCGCGGTGCCCAACGCGCCGGCTGGGCCGCCATCGTCGTCACGCTGGGGTTCATGGCCACCGCCGCCGTCGCGCTCTTCACGATACCGGCCGCCTTCATCCGGCTGTTCACGGCCGAGACCGCCGTGATCGCGATCGGCTCCCAGTTGCTCGGGGTCGCGGCGACCTTCCAGTTGTTCGACGGTCTGCAGGTGACGACGACGGGCGCGCTGCGCGGGCTGGGTGAGACGCGTGTGCCGATGTTCATCAGCCTGGTGGGCTACTGGGTCAGTGGCCTGCCGCTCGGCTGGTGGCTCTGCTTCCGCGCCGGCTACGGCGTCATCGGCCTGTGGCTCGGACTCGCGGCGAGCCTGTGTCTGGTCGGCACGGCGCTGCTCGTCCTCTGGCACCGCCGCATCGGCCAGGCGACGCGCCACCTGCGGCCCGTCGTGGCATCCTCCTGACGTGACCCTCGACCGACTCGATGCCGCACTCGGGCCCCTCCCCCGCGTGGCCCTCGGCACGTGGCCCACGCCGCTGGTGCCGCTGCCCCGCCTCGGCGAAGCCCTGGGCATCGACCTCTGGGTGAAGCGGGACGAGTGCAGCGGACTGGCGCTTGGCGGCAACAAGGCCCGGAAGCTGGAGTTCGTGCTGGGCGAGGCCCTGGCGGCCGGGGCACGAACGATCGTGACCGCTGGGCCATTGACGTCGAACCACACGATGATGACGGCGGCGGCGGCCCGACGACTGGGGCTCGACGTGCACGTCGTCCTCGGCGGCGACGCCCCCGCCCAGGCGACGGGCAACCTGGCGCTGACGCATCTCTATGGCGCACACGTCCACGTCACGCCCATGAACACGGCCAATCCGTCGGCGGCCGACCTGGCGACATCACGGGGGCTGTGCGAGCGGATCGTCCGCGAGACCGGCGGGTACTGGATTCCGCCCGGCGCCACCATGCCGTCGTCGGTGCCGGGCTACGCGGCCTGCGTGCGGGAGATCGTCGAGCAGCACGCCGGCAGGTTTCCGTTCGACGTCGTCCTCGTGGCGTATGGCACGGGGTCGACGTCGGCGGGCCTGTACGCGGGCCTGGCGCTGGCCGGCATTCCTGCCACGGTGCAGGCCGTGGCCGTCTCCTCGCGCGCGGCCATGGATCGCTTTGCCGCGTCGCCACCGACGACGCTCGTCCAGGCCGCCATCGAGTTGTACGGCTGGCCCCTGGATCTGGCACAGTCGACGACGCGGTGCGTGTGGGAGCGGCCGGTGGACGAACCCGGGTACGGCATCGAGACGCCGGCCTCGCAGGCCGCCCTGCGCCGCGTGGCGCGCGACGAGGGCTATCTGCTGGATCCCACGTACACCGCCAAGGCCGCCGCCGCGCTGATCGCGATGGCCGGCGACGGCAGGATCGCGGCAGGGGCCCGCGTCCTGTTCATGCACACCGGGGGGCTGTCGACCACCGCCGCCGCCCAGGCTCATTGAGGTTCGGAGTGTCACGATGACCACCGCCCCACCACTCGGCGCCGGCGTGACGGGCCTGGTCCCGCTCCGGCTCAACGATGCGCACTGCCATTTCTTCTCGCCGCGCTTCTTCGACGTGCTCGGCCGCCAGAAGGGCCTGCCCGGCGATGCGCCCGGTGTCGAGGTCACCCGGCTGGTCGGCTGGGAGCACCCGGGCACGGCAGAGGCCCTCGCCGATCGCTGGGCGGACGCGCTGTCAGCCGACGGCGTCGGGCGGGCGCTGCTGATCGGCAGCGTCCCCGGTGAGGAAGAACAGGTCGCGCGCGCCGTGGCGAGACACCCCGACCGCTTCGTCGGGGCCTTCATGCTCGATCCGACGCAGGAGGGCGCGCTGACGCGGGTCGCCTGGGCGCTGGCGCAGCCGGGCATGCGCGTCGTGTGTCTCTTCCCGGCCATGCATGGCTATGCGCCAAGCGATCCGCGCGTCCTCGGCCTTGCCGAGCAGGTCGCCGGCAGTCCCGGCACCGCCCTGTTCATCCACTGCGGGGTGCTGAGCGTGGGGATCCGGAAGACGCTCGGACTGCCGAGCGCCTTCGAGGCGCGCTACGGCAATCCCCTCGAACTCCAGGGCGTGGCCCTGCGCCATCCGTCCTTGCCGATCATCGTGCCCCACTTCGGCGCCGGCTTCTTCCGTGAGCTGCTGATGGTGGCCGACACGTGCCCCAACGTCGTGGTCGACACGTCCTCCAGCAACGCCTGGATGAAGTACAGCCCGGGCCTGACGTTGCGGCACGTCTTCGCCCAGGCCCTCGCCGTGCTGGGACCGGATCGGCTGTTGTTCGGCACCGACTCGTCGTTCTTTCCGCGCGGCTGGCACGCGGCCGTCCGTGACGCCCAGCTCGCGGTGCTCGAAGCGCTGGGGGTGCCACAGGTCGATCAGCAGGCCATCTGCGCCGGCAATTTCGACCGGCTCTTCCCGCGGCGATAGGTGTCGCGAGCGCCAGGGCGGGTCGCGTTTCGGCGCCCTTGTGCGTCGCGCCGGTGGGAATCGTTCTGTTATCGTGTCCGCCATCGCGTACGCTTGGCGAGCGCGACGACCTGTGACCGACACACCCTTCACACCCATGCGGACCGTCTGCAGCGTGCTGCTCGTCGGGCTCGTCAGCTCGGTGCAGGCACAGGACCGTGCTGCGGTGTCGCCGCCTGCCGAGACCTACACGCACACCATCGTCCGCGGGGACACCCTGATCGGCCTGTCCGAGTGGTTGTTGATCGACCCCCGGCGGTGGCCGGCCGTCGCCCGCCTGAACCGCGTCCGCCAACCGCGACGTCTCCGACCCGGCCGGCCCCTGGTGTTTCCCCTGGCCTGGCTGCGCAGTGTGCCGGGCCAGGCCGAAGTGCTCTGGGTCCGCGGCCGCCCGCAGGTGGACTTGCCGGACGGCAGCCGCCAGGTGGCGCTGCTCGGCGCGACACTGCCACCCGGCAGCGTGGTGGTGACCGGGCAGGACGAGCGCGTCCGCCTCCTCCTCTCCACCGGCAGCACCGTCACGCTCGGCGCGGATGCCCGGCTCACGCTCGTCGAACTCAGAACGCTCGAGGGCCCGCAGGTCAAGCGGACCACCCTCGGCGTCCAGCGCGGACGCCTCGAGTCGGTCGTCGCCCCTGCCACCCACCCGGCGCAGAAGCACGAGATTCGCACACCGCTGGTGACCAGTGCGGTGCGCGGCACGGACTATCGACTCGAGGTCGGCCCGACCACCGTGGCCACCGAAGTGACCGAGGGCGCGGTGGCGGTGTCGCCTGATGCGGGGACGGTGCTGGTCGAACGCGGCTACGGCGCCATCACGCGCGCCGACGGCACCACTGGTCCACCGCGTCCCCTGCTGCCGGCCCCCGACCTGAGCGGGGCCCCCGTCAGACTCGACCGCCTCCCCGTGCGGCTTCGCTGGCCCGCCGTCCTCGGTGCGACCGGCTATGTGGTCGAGATCTCGCCCGCGGCGGCGCCACCCCCGCTCGTGCACCAGCGAGTGGTCTCTCCGGAGATGACCTCGGCCGATCTGCCCGATGGCGACTACGTGCTGCGGGCTCGCGCCGTCGACGCCGATGGCCTGCAGGGCCTGGAGACGACGCGGCCGTTCGAGGTCGATGCGCGACCGGTGCCTCCGCTCGTCGAGGCGCAGGCCGATGGCCCGGTGCGGTACGGCGACACGCTCGCGCTGCGGTGGACCCGCCCCGAGGGCGTCGAGGCCTTCGACCTGCAGGTGGCGCGCGAGGCCACCTTCGACGCGCCCCTGGTCGAGCGAACGGCGCTGACCGACAGCGCGCTCACCCTGCCCCTGCCGCCGGGCCAATACCTGTGGCGGCTCGCGTCCCGTCACGCCGGCGAACGCGGCCCCTGGAGCGATCCGGTGCCGGTGGAACTTCGCCCGATGCCACAGGGCGGCCCGCCCGCCGGCGCGCAGGTGCAGAAGACGCAACTCGTGCTCAGCTGGTCCGCTGGTGTGCCGGGCGACCGCTACGCCGTCCAGGTCTCGGCGGACCCGCTGTTTGCCAGCCCCCTCGTGGAGACCGAGGTCGCCGAACCCACCCTGACGCTCGCCCGCCCGGCTCCTGGTCGGTATCACGTCCGGGTGCGTATCGTGAACGCCGAGGGCATCACCGGTCCGTACGGGCCGGTGCAGGTCCTCGACGTCCCGAAGCTGCCGCGTCGCAAGTGGTGGTGGTGGCTCCTGATCCCGCTCGGCGCCGGGGCCCTCGTGGCGGCGCGCTGACATGCGCCCCCTCGCGCGCCGACGGTACACCACCGCGGTGAGCCTCGTCGTGGCGCTCGTCGTCGCGCTGCTGATGGAGGCATGGCACGTCGGCCGACGCGTCGACGCGTGGCTCTGGGACGGCGTGGCGGCGCGCCTGGCGCCGCCTGTCGACAATGGCGGGACGCTGGTCTTCGGCGTCGACGACGACTCGCTGATGGCCCTCGAGCCGCTGGTCGGCGCCTGGCCGTACCGGCGCGACGTCTGGGCGCACGTCCTCGACTACCTCCGCGAGGCTGGCGCGGCCCATGTCACGGTCGACGTGCTCTTTGCGGACCCAAGGGACGGTGACGCGCAGTTGGCCGACACGCTGGCCCGCTCGCCAGCCGTGACCCTCGCCGCCGTGCCCGTGCCGTTCCGGGTGTCCCCCAGGGGCGCGCCCGCGAGGCCGCCGACCATCGGACTCGACGTGCAGGGGGAAGGGCCGGTCCGGGAGGCGCTCGACCTCGTGGGCCCGCGTCCCGAACTGCAGGCGGTGGCGCGCCTCGGCGTCGCCGTCACGCCGCCCGACGAGGACGGGATCGTCCGTCGCCTCCCGCTCCTCACGCGCATCGGCACCGTGACGCTGCCGGCCTTGCCGATCGCGTCGCTGGCGGGCCCGACCCGGACGGCGGCCTGGCAGTCGTCCTGGTGGGGCACCAGCCTCGCGCTGGCGGACCAGTCCGTGCCGGTGGATCGGGACGGGCTCGTGCAACTGCGCTACCCCGCCGCCATCCCGGACCTGCCCACGCTCCCCTTTGCCCGTCTCGTGCAGGCCGCGGTGCGTGCGAACGGCGATCAGACGCTGCGCGAGGCGGTGCGGGGGCGACGGGTGTTCATCGGGGCCACGGCGTTGCTCCTCGAAGAGGCGGTGCCGACACCGATGGGCCGCATCGCGGGCGTCGAGTTCCTGCGCCTGGCCACCGTCCTCCTCCGCGATCGCGCGGTGGTCCGGCCGCGCACGTGGCTCCTGGACGTCGGCGTGCTGGGGATGGCGCTGGGCGTACTCCTGGCCTCGCGCCTGCGCCGCTCGACGCCCACCCGCGCCCTGCTCGTGGCGTGGATGGCCGCGTGGCTGCTCGTGCTCGGGATCGCCGCCGTCCTCCTGCTCACCGCGCATCAGCGGGTGTGGCTGCATGGGCCGCTGGCGGCCACGGCGGCGGCGGCGGCCACCATCGCCGTCGGCGACCTGGCCCGCGTCCGTCGCGATCGCGCACGCCTCGCCCAGGAACGCCTCGCGGCGGAACGGGCCTCGGAACTCAAGACCCAGTTCCTCAACCACATCGCCCACGAGCTCCGCACGCCGGTCACGGCCATCCTCGGTTTCGGTCGGCTCATCATCGAGGGCCGGGACGCGGGCGACCCGCGCGAGTATGCCCGGGTGATCACGCGCAACGGCGTGCACCTGCTGCAGTTGGTCAACAACCTGCTCGACGACGCCACCCTCGCCGTGGGGCGCGCGCGCATCGACCCGCAGCCGGTCGACATGCGCCAGGTGGTCAGCGATGCCCTGGCCACCGTCGAGGGACTGCCCCGCCACGAGGACGTGGCGCTCTCGGGCGACGTGGCCACGGACGTGCCCGCGTACGTCCTGGTCGACGCCCTGCGCGTGCGGCAGATTCTCCTCAACCTGCTGGCCAACGCGATGAAGTTCACCGAGGTCGGCCGCATCCATCTGGCGGTCGCCTGGCAGGCCGACGGACTGGTCGTCACGGTGCGCGATACCGGGACCGGCATGTCGGCCGACGCACTCGACCGCGTCTTCGAGGAGTTCGAGTTCGCCACGGCGAGGGCGGTGCGCGCCGGCGGCACGGGCCTCGGCCTCAGCGTGTCGCGCCGTCTCGCCCGTCTCATGGGCGGCGATCTCACTGCCGAGTCCGTCGAGGGACGCGGCAGCTGCTTCGCCCTCACGCTCCCAGCCCGGTCGGCCGACGCGCCCCCCGAGACCACACGCCACGAGGACGACGGCGAGGACGGCGACGCCGACGGACCGCTGGTCCTCGTCTGCGACGACGTCGAAGACATCCGCCAGCTGTTCGCGGTCGTGCTGGCCGCGGCCGGCGCCCGCGTCGTCACCGCCAGCAGTGGGCGCGAGGCGGTGGCCCTCGCCGCGGCGATCAGCCCGGACGTCGTCCTGCTCGATCTGGATCTCGGCGACCAGGATGGCCTGACGACGGCGGACCAGCTGCGGGAGGCGGGCTACACCGGCCCGCTCATCGCCGTCTCGGGCAGCGGAGAGGATCGATCCGCGGCGCTGCGTGCCCGGGGCTTCGCCGATGCGGCACGCAAGCCCGTGTCGACCGCCTTGCTCGTGGACCTCGTCGCCCGGCAGGCGCGCCGCTGGCAGCCGCGGCGGCCCGACGCCCGCGACTGACGCGTCAGCGCACGTCGACGAGTTCGACTTCGAAGACGAGCGTGGCGTCCGGCGGAATGACGGGGGCTGAGCCCTCCGCGCCGTAGGCCAGTCGCGCCGGGATCGTCAGCTCGCGCGTGCCGCCCTCCTTCATGCCCTCGATGCCACGCTCCCAGCCGGGAATGACCTGCCCGCCACCGAGCACGAAATCGAACGGACGCCCAGCCGTCCGCGACGAGTCGAACGGCCGTCCGCGACGCTCGGGCGCGGCGCTGTCGTACAGCCATCCCGAGTAGTGGACGACCAGGCGTCGCCCCCGGTCCGCCGCATCGCCGGTGCCCCTGACGACGTCGCGGACCTGCACGGTCTCGAGGGTCGTGCGGGCCCGCGCCGCCTCCTCGGGGGTATAGCGCGCGCCGCCACCACAGCGCACGCCGGCACCAGCAGCCAGCAGCACCAGGATGAGCGCGTGGACGCGCGTGGACAGCAGACGGTGGCGACGGGTGGGGGTCATGGTCACGTGCGTTCCATCGGAGTCGGAAGACGATCGGGCGCCGCGATTACTGCGCGGGCAGCGCCAGCTCACTGGGTAGATGTGGTTCGCGAAGCAGTCGCATGAAGACGTCCCAGCGCCGGTCCGGCCGGTCGCCCGTGCCGCCGTGCGCCTCGACGAACGCCCTCACGAGATCCTCCCCGAGGTTGTAGTTGATCACATAGCTGCGGTAGCGCTCGAAGAACCGGACGCGCTGGGCGGCCCGCGGCTGATCCATGAGGGCGTAGCGCTGGAGCCAGGTCTCGGCCTGCTCCAGGGGCATGGTCCCGTCCAGGTACTGCCGCGCGGCTTCATTGCCCGCGTAGGACAGCCGTGCCACCAGGTGCTGCACATGCCGATAGCGGTCGGCCTGGGTGGCGTCGAGCCCTGCCAGCGGAAAGAGCACCTCCCGATCGAAGGCACGCCGGTCCTCCTCCGGAAACGCCACGGTGATGCCGAAGTTGGCCGTGCCCTCGGCAATCAGGCTCTGCGGCGAGAACAGCGGATACACGGCCCATTCGATCCAGCCGCGCCCCCGCACGAGGTGCTGCTCGATGAGGACGTTGTAGACATGATGGCCGGGGTATCCCTCGTGGCACGCGAGGTCGAGCGCGCGGTCGATGACGATCGGCAGGTCCGTGTTGACCTCGATGCGGCTCCGATAGTCGCCCTGGTACCAGTTGTACCCACTCCAGGGTCTGTTCGTGACGTACGCCAGCGTGAAGGTCTCGCCCTCGGGCAGGGGCACGCGCGCCAGCGTCCGGGCGCGGCTGGCGTCGATGGCGGCGCGGAACACGCGATCGACGCGCTCCGGCGGCACGACGAACGCCGTGCGAAAGCGCTCGTAGCGCTCGCCGAGCGGTCCGTCGCCGGGAAGGACGGCCTCGAGCGCGGCGAGGACGGGCTCGAAGTGGGCCGCGTCGTGCGTCGGCGCCACCGCGTCGTACAGCGCACGGGACTCCTCGTCGAAGGACACGCGGGCGCCGGCCTGCATCGCGACGCGTGCGGCCAGGGCCCGCACCTGGGCGCGGAGCATGCGCAGCCGTCGCGCCGTCGGCTCGTCGGTCGGCGGGGCCACGGCCATCAGGCGCTCCTGCAGGTCCGCCGCCGCCTGCGCGATGTCGGGCAGGGTCGCCGCGGCCGCCTCGACGTCGGTCGTCAGCGACGCCGGGCCGTAGCAGGCATCGACGGCATCCGCATCGTGGACGCCGAGCGCCAGCACCAGCTGCACGTACGCGTGCGCAAGGGCATCCATGGGCGAGGTCGGCAATCCGGTCACCGCTGGACGAACGTCGTCCCCTCCACGTTGACGATCCGGCCGGTACCATCGAGGACGAAGATCTCGAGCCGCCGCGCATCGTCCATGTCGAGCGTGAAGATGTCTCCGCGCCCCTCGAGGGCCGCCAGCGCGTCGGGAGGCGCGAGCAGATGCCCCTCGATCACCCACTCGCCCGGCGTCAGGGTACCCTCCTGCATCTGCCAGTCACGGTAGACATCGATCTCGTACGCCGCGGGCAGGGGGCGGTCCGGCGCCTTCGGATCGTGCAGCTGGCCCTCGCCGAACAGTCGCTCCACCAATCGCAACATGCCTGATCTCCCTCGACGTGTCTGGCGCGCGACCCTGCGTTTCGTGGCGCTCGGCTGGCTGTTGATCGTGGCGCCCGTCGAACTCGCCTCGACGCTCGCGGCGCGGCTGTCTGGCCCGATGCCCGCCATCGGCCTGGCGGGCGCGGCCCTGGTCCTGCTGCGCGTCCTGACGGTCGCCACCGGGCTGATGCTCGGCCGGCAACTGGCGCAGGGCGACGTCGACGTGCGCCGCCTGGCCCTGGCATGGGCCTGCGCCGATCTTGGCACGCTGGCCCTCGTGCTGGCCAGCACGCGCCTGCCCTCGAATCGTCCGCCGGGTGACGCGCCCTTCGTGTGGGCCGTGTATGCCCTCGCCGCCCTCGTCGTCGTCCTGGCCGCGCGACGCCGCCCTGAGTGCCCGCCGCGCGCGTGAGCCCGTCACCGTGACACGGATGGGTCTTGCCGGTCCTCGAGGCTCGGAGTAGCATCCCCGCTTTCCACATGTTCCACGTGTGGCCGTTCAAGGGTCTGTCCGAGGAGGCTGTGGTGGTGATCGCAACGCGCGTGCGCACGGCGGCGATGGGGGTGGCGTGTGTGGTGGGGCTCGGGGCCGTCGCGCAGACGCAACCCGTCGCGCCCATTGCCATCCGGAACGCCCGCATCGTGCCCGTGTCAGGCGCGCCGATCGACGCCGGGACGATCGTGCTCGCCAACGGCCTGATCAAGGCCGTCGGCGCCAGGGTCGACGTGCCGGCGGAGGCCGTGGTCATCGACGGATCGGGACTGACCGTCTACCCGGGCCTGATCGATGCCTTGACCGACCTCGGGATGTCCGCGGCGCCACCGTCCACGCCGGGCAGCGGCGCCGGACAGGGCCCGCCCCGACCGACGGGTCGCACCATCCGCGGTCCGCAGGACCGCCCGGCAACGACGCCGTGGGTGCAGGCCGCCGACGAGTTCCGCGCTGACGACCAGAAGATCGAGACCTGGCGCAACGGCGGCGTGACCACCGTGGTGACCGCCCCGCGCGGCGGCATCTTTCCGGGACAGGCCGCCGTGGTGAACCTGAGCGGCGATCGGCGTGAGGACGTCGTCGTCCGCCGAGCCGCCGGCGTGCCGCTCGTGCTGACACCGCCGGCCGGTGGCGGCACCTTTCCCGGATCCGCGATGGGGGTGCTCGCCTACGTGCGGCAGGTCTTCCTCGATACGCGCACGGCCGCCGAGCAGGTGCGCCGCTACGAGCAGGAGCCGCGCGGCAAGGCCCGCCCCGATCACGATCGCGCGACGCAGGCGCTGCACGCCGCGATCCAGGCGAAGGTGCCGTTCCTCCTGCCCGCCGCGAGTGAAGTGCAGATCGACCGCGTGCTGGCGCTCAGCCGCGAGTTCGACGTGCCGACCGTCCTGTACGGCGCGCACGAGGGCTACGCCGCGGCCGGCCGCATCGCCAAGGCCCGCGTGCCCGTCGTTGTCAGTGCGAAGTGGCCCGAAGCGCCCCGCGACGCCGACCCCGACGCCGACGACCTCCTGGAGGTCCTCGAGTTGCGCGACCGGGCGCCGCGGACGCCGGCCGCGCTGGCCGAACAGAAGGTGCCCTTCGCCTTCGCGTCCGACGGTCTGCCAGGCCCGGGCGAGTTCCTCGCCAACGTGCGGAAGGCCGTCAAGGCCGGCCTCGCGCCCGACGCCGCGCTGCGGGCCCTGACCCTCGATGCCGCCCAGATCTACGGGGTGCAGGATCGGCTCGGGAGTCTCGAGGCCGGCAAGATCGCCAACCTGATCGTCGTGCGCGGCGACCTGCTCGGTGACACGAGCACCGTCGCGCACGTCTTCGTGGATGGACGCCGGTTCGACGTCCCACCCGATTCGGGTGCCGCACGCCCCACGGGCCCCGGACGAGGCCCGGGCCGTCCCGGTGAAGGAGACCGTCGATGATCCGTCGTGTCCTGCTGGTCCCCGCGCTGGTCGCCGTCACGGTCGTTCCCGGCGGCGCTGCCTTCGCGCAGGGCGCCGCGCCCGTGACCGCCATCCGCAACGCCACCATCCTCACCATCACGAAAGGCACGATCGACAAGGGCACGATCGTCATCCGCAACGGCAAGATCGCCGCCGTCGGTGCCAACGTGGACGTGCCGCGCGGCGCCACCGAGATCGATGCGACGGGCCTGTTCGTGATGCCGGGCATCATCGACGCGCACAGCCACATCGCCGTCGACGGCGCCGTCAACGAGTCGAGCCTGTCGGTGACGTCGATGGTCGGCGTCGAGGATGTCCTCAACCCGAAGGACATCGACATCTATCGCGGGCTGGCCGGCGGCGTGACGTCGGCCAACGTCCTGCACGGGAGCGCCAACGCCATCGGTGGCAAGAACGCCGTCATCAAGCTCCGCTGGGGCAAGGACGCGCGGGGGCTGCTGTTCGAGGGCGCGCTGCCGGGCATCAAGTTCGCGCTCGGCGAGAACCCGAAGCGGGCCAGCGCCGCGGGCGGCAACGCCGAACGGCGCTACCCGGCAACGCGCATGGGCGTGATCGACGTCATCCGCGAGGCCTTCGTCGAGGCGCGCGCGTATCAGGCGACGTGGCGGGCGCACGAGGCCGCCGTCAAGGCGGGTGACCGCACCGCGATCGCCCCGGCACGCGACCTGCGACTCGAACCGCTCGTCGAGATCCTCGAGGGCAAGCGACTGGTGCACGCCCATTCGTATCGCGCCGACGAGATCCTCCAGTTGATCCGTCTGGCCGAGGAGTTCAAGTTCCGCATCGCGACGCTGCAGCACGTGCTCGAGGGCTACAAGGTGGCCGACGAGATCGCCAGGCACGGCGCCGGCGCCTCGACGTTCTCCGACTGGTGGGCCTACAAGGTCGAGGCCTACGACGCCGTCCCGCACAACGCGGCCCTGATGACCGACCGCGGCGTGCTGGTGTCGATCAACTCCGACAGCGCCGAGGAGCACCGTCATCTCAACCAGGAGGCGGCCAAGGCCATGAAGTACGGCGGGCTCACCGAGGACCAGGCGCTCGAGCTGGTGACGATCAACCCGGCCCTGCAACTCGGCGTCGACAAGCGGGTGGGCTCCATCGAGGTCGGCAAGGACGCCGATCTGGTGCTGTACTCCGCGCACCCGCTCAGCACCTTCGCCATCCCCCGCCAGGTGCTGATCGACGGCGTGGTCTATTTCGACAGAGAGAAGGACCTGCAGCAGCGGCAGGTGCGCGCGGCGCAGAAGCAGGCGCTCAAGGACAAGGCCAGGAGCACCGGCACGGCCAAGCCCACCGCCCCGGACACCACACCCAAGGCCGAGACCACCACGCCCGGTCAGGAGGACCTCCGATGAGCCCGCGTCATCCCCTCATGCGGTCCGCCGCGGCCATCGGTGCGTCGATCGGGGCCTGCGTGGCGCTCGTCTCCGGCCGCCTCGAGGCGCAGGCGCCGGCCAGCATCTACGCCATCACGGGCGCGCGGGTCTCGACCGTGTCCGGCGCCGTGCTGGAGAACGCCACGGTGGTGATCGCCGATGGCAAGATTCTCTCGGTGGGCCCCACCGCGATCGTGCCCTCGGGCGCCGAGGTGATCGACGGCGCCGGCCTCGACGTCTCGCCGGGCTTCTTCGACGCGATGAGTCAGCTCGGGCTCACCGAGATCGGGGCGGTCAACGCCACCAACGACATCACCGAGGCCGGCGCCTTCAACCCGCAGGTCGACGCCGCCACGGCCATCCATCCGTCCACGGATCACATTCCCGTCGCGCGCGCCAACGGCATCACGCATGCCGTGGCGGTGCCGGGCATGCCCAGCGGCTTCCTCGGCGGCGGCCCGGTCATCGGCGGCCAGGCCTCGGCCATCCATCTCGATGGGTGGACCGTCGAGGAGATGCTGCTCGGTCGCTCGGTCGGCATGGTCGTGAACTGGCCGTCGGTGCAGGCCCGGTCGTTCGACTTCGCGACGTTCTCGCTGCGCGCGCGGCCCTATCGCGAGGCGAAGGAGGAGCAGGCGAAGCAGACGCGCGAGATCGCACGCTGGCTGGCCGACGCCCGCGACTACCGCCTGGCCCGCGGCAAGGGCGGCGAGCGCATCGAGCGCAATCTCAAGCTCGAGGCGCTCGGGCCGTACGTCAGCGGCGAGAAGCCCTTCCTCGTGCGCGCCGACACCGAGCGGGACATCCGGGACGCCGTGGCGTTCTTCGTCGACGGCCAGAAACAGCGCATGGTGCTCGTCGGCGCCGACGAGGCGTGGAAGGTGGCGAGCTTCCTCGCCGAGAAGAAGGTCCCGGTGATCATCGGCCCCACCCAGGCCCTGCCGCGGTCCGACGACGACCCCTACGACGCGACGATGGCCGCGCCGGCGGTGCTGCACGCGGCGGGGGTCACCTTCGCGCTGTCCACGTACAACTCGTCGGACGTCCGCAACCTGCCGTACGAGATCGGCACCGCCGTCGGGTTCGGCCTGCCGCGCGACGTCGCGCTGCGTGCCATCACGCTCGCGCCCGCACAGATCCTCGGGCTCGACGCGCTGGTCGGATCGATCGAACCGGGCAAGGTCGCCAATCTGGTCGTCACGCGCGGCGACCCGCTCGAGATTCGGTCCACCGTGACGCATGTGTTCGTCAAGGGGGTCCCGGTGTCCCTGGAGACGCGTCACACCACGTTGTACGAGAAGTACAAGGGGCGACCGCGCCCTGCAGCGGCGGCCCGCTAGCGGCGCGGCGACCGCCGCTCGGGAGGACCACGGCCGGGGTGGCTGGCGACGGCCCCGGCCGCACGTGTTTCATCGCCGCGGGTTTGGGCTACGATCCCGTGTCGATGTCCACCGTGCCCACGTTCCCTCCTGCCGACGCGCGTCCCTCCGTGCTCGGCCCGACCGTCGTCATCTCCGGCTCCGTGAGTGCCGAGGAAGACATCGAGATCCACGGCACGCTGCGCGGCCACCTCGCGGCGCCCGACCACTGCGTCCGGCTCGAAGCCGACGCCCACATCGAGGCCGATGTGCTGGCGCGCGACGTGACGGTGCTCGGCACCGCGACCGGCAAGTTCACGGCCACCGAGATCATGGACATCCGGAGCACGGCCCGGCTCCAGGGGCAGATCGCGGCGCCTCGCCTCGTCCTCGAGGAGGGCGCGATCGTCAACGCCAAGGTCGAAACCCGCAGCGTCGACGCCGCCGTGCGCGTCGCCCAGTACCGGAAACAGCGATAGCCGCTATGATGTCCTGATGACCACGGTCTCGCCGCGCCCCCTCCCAGGCACAAGTGCCACCGACGCCTGGACGACTGTCGATGCGACCGAGCTGTACGACATCGACCGCTGGGGCAACGGCTACTTCTCGATCGGCGAGAAGGGGCACGTGCTCGTCCACCCGACCAAGGAGCGCGAGCGGTTCATCGACCTCAAGGAGTTGATGGACCGTCTCCAGATGCGCGGCATCACGCTGCCCATCCTGGTCCGGTTCCCCGACATCCTGAAGCACCGCCTCGGCGACATCCACGGCGCCTTCCAGGCGGCCATCCAGCAGCACCAGTACACCGGCAAGTACACCTGCGTGTACCCGATCAAGGTGAACCAGCAGCGCCAGGTCGTGGAAGAGGTGCTGCAGTTCGGCCGTCCGTACAACTTCGGTATCGAAGCCGGCAGCAAGCCGGAGCTGATGGCGGTGGCGGCACTGGCCTCCAACGACACCCCGATCATCTGCAACGGCTTCAAGGACGCCGAGTTCATCGAGATGGCGATGCTGGCCCAGAAGATCGGGCGCAACATCATCCCCGTCGTCGAGAAGTACACCGAGCTCGGCCTGATTCTCGAGTATGCCGAGAAGGTCGGCGTGCGCCCGCAGATCGGGTTCCGCGTCAAGCTGGCCGCGCGCGGCAGCGGCCGCTGGCAGAGTTCGGGGGGCTATCGCTCGAAGTTCGGCCTGACCGTCACCGAGATCATGCGCGGGCTCGAGGAGCTCAAGTCCCGCGGCATGGGCGACTGCTTCAAGCTGCTGCACTTCCATCTCGGCAGCCAGATCCCCAACATCCGCATCGTGAAGGGCGCGCTGGTCGAAGCGGCGCGCATCTACTGCGAACTGCACAAGGCCGGCGCCGGTCTCGAGTACATGGACGTCGGAGGCGGGCTGGGTGTCGACTACGACGGCTCACAGACCAACTTCGAGTCGAGCATGAACTACACGCTCCAGGAGTACGCCAACGACGTGGTGTACCACCTGCAGCAGGTCTGCGACGAGACCGGCGTGCCGCACCCGACCATCGTGTCGGAGAGCGGACGCGCCATCGCCGCCTACCACAGCCTGCTCGTGTTCAACGTCCTCGGCGTGTCCGAGTTCGGCGAGGAGCGCGTGCCGACCGAGGTCAGCGACGACCTCGAGCAGCCGGTGGCCGACCTGATCGAGACCTTGCGCAACCTCACGGGCCGCAACGCCCTCGAGAGCTACCACGACGCGCAGGCCGCCCTCGACATGGCCATGAACCTGTTCTCGGCGGGCTATCTCTCGCTCGAGCAGCGGTGCCACGCCGAGAACCTGTACTGGCACATCTGCATCAAGCTGCAGAAGCTGGTGGCCGGGCTCGACCACGTGCCCGAGGACCTGCAGTCACTCGACGAACTGCTGTCGGACACGTACTTCTGCAACTTCTCGCTGTTCCAGTCGATCCCGGACAGCTGGGCGATCGGCCAGCTGTTCCCGGTGATGCCCATCCACCGCCTCGAGGAACGGCCGACGCAGCACGCCGTGCTCGGCGACATCACCTGCGACTCGGACGGCAAGATCGATCAGTTCATCGACCGGCGTGACGTCAAGAAGACACTGCCGCTGCACACGATCAAGGACGAGCCGTACCTGCTCGGGGTGTTCATGGTGGGCGCCTACCAGGAGATCCTGGGCGACCTCCACAACCTCTTCGGCGACACGCACGCGGTGCACGTCAGCCTGAACGACAAGATGGAAGTCGTGCTCGACGCCGTGATCAAGGGCGACACGGTCAAGGAAGTGCTGGACTACGTCGAGTTCGACGTCGAGCACCTGCTCGGCAAGATGCGCATGGACGTCGAGGAAGCCGTCCGCGCCGGTCGCCTCGACTACCTCGAGTCAGGACGCCTCCTCCGGTTCTACGAGGAAGGCCTGCACGGGTACACGTATCTCGAGGACCCGAACGAGAGATAGAGCGCCGTCAAAGGTCAAAAGGGCAAAAAGGGCCACTGAAGGGCAAAACGACACCACCGAAGCATCAAGGTCGAAGACTGGAAGGGTAGAAGCCATCAAGGGCATCGCGGAACGACCTCGCGACGTGCCGCCACTTCGACCCTTGGAGCTTCCAGCCTCCGTCTTCACACTTCGGTTCTGTCGTTTTGCCCTGTTTGCCCGTTTTGCCCTTTTGCACTTTGACGAGTGCCGCCCGTCAGGCGCGCTGCTCGCGGGGGCCTCGCGGCGGCCGCGGGCCCCGCCGCTCACCGCGGTCCCCTCGATCGCCCCGGTCCCCGCGTCCGCCGCGATCGTCCCGATCGTCGCGCGGGTCGTCGAACTTGCGGCAGGCGGCCGCGAAGCGACGCTCCAGCGCGGCGGCTTCCTCTCCCATCATCGGTCCGAGACGGCCCCACGCGGCCCGTGCCACCCGCACGGTCTCCTGTGCGGCGCGGCGCTTCGTCTGGTCGTCCACGCGACCGCCGATGGTGTTGGACGCCAGCGCCTCCTTCAGCATCGTGGCGAGCGCGGCGGCGGGTGCGACCTGCATCGAGGCCTGCGGTGCGGCCTGCGGTGAGGACAACTGCTCCACCTGCTGGACCAGTTCCGTCATCCGCGCGCGGGTCACGTCCAGGTCGAACGCGGAGTTCCTGAACGTGGCGGGGTAGCGCTCGACGAGCGTCTGCGCCGCCGCCGCGAACCGCTCCTGCATCGGTCGCACGATCTCGCGTGGCAGGGGCGGTCCGTTGCGCCAGGCCTGCCAGGCCTGATCGGCACTCGCGAGCGCGGCCGGGCCGGCCTCGGCGTCGCCGTCCGCGGCGGCCAGCGCCTCGAAGTCCAGCAGGGCCTGCTCGCGCGAGACGCGACGGCTGTCGAACTCGGCGGCGTGGCGGTTCTTGTAGCGCTCGAAGAAGCGATCGCAGGCGGCGCGGAACTTCTGCCACAACTGCTCGGACTTCTGCCGCTTGACGGGCCCACTCGCCTTCCACTCCGCCTGCAGCGCCTTGATCGTCTCGACGCCGACGTTCCAGTCGGTGGTCTCGGCGATGGCCTCGGCCTTCGCGATCAGCTCTTCCTTTACCGTCTGATTGGCACTCCAGACGTCCTTGCGCTGCGACAGGTCGTCCTTGCGACGCGTGAAGAAGCGGTCGCAGGCGGCACGGAAGCGATTGTTCAGGGCCTTGCCCTGCTCGCCGCGCGGGGCATGCCCGAGGGCATTCCACCGCTGCTGCAGGGCCTTCAAGGCGTCGGCGGTCTTGAGCCAGTCAGTGGACTCGGAGAGCGCTTCGGCCTGCTCGGCCAGCTGCGCCTTCTCCTGCAGCACGGCGGCGTCCTCGACGGACCGCTGCGCGAAGAAGGCGTCGACGCGCGTCTGCGCCGCATCGGCCGCCGCCTTGAAGCGCTGCCAGAGGGCGTCGCCCTCGGCGCCCCTCGGCCCGGCGCTGGCCTGCTTCCAGTCCTGCCGCAGATCCTTGAGCCGCTTGGCGACGTCGGGCAGCGCCTCGACCGCCGCCAGCGCCTCGACCTTCTCGCACAGCTCCTGCTGCACGGTGGCATTGGCCCAGCGCTTCCAGTCGTCGGCGCTGCGCAGTTCGCGCACCACGTCCATCAACCGGGCCTGGCATTTCTTGAGGCGCTCGACGATCGCCGCCTGGTCGTCGCGCGAGGGCAGCGCGCCGAGCTGCTCGGCGGTGGTCCTGGCGTCGCGCAGCGCCTGATCGGCATCCTTCAGCGGCAGGTTCTCGCGTGCCGCCACCGCCTCGATGCGATCGCACGCGTCGAGGGCCCGCTTGAGGTTCTCGGCCCGGGCCGCGCCTTCCTGCTCGCGGATCGCGGCGGTGCGGGCCGCGATCGTGCCCTCGGCCGCCTTCACCCGCGACACCAGGACCGCATCGACCGCTGCGCCGTCCTGCGCCAGCGACGTCCAGCGCTTGAGGAGCTCGGCCCAGCGCTTGTGGGCGTGCGCCAGGTCGTCGACGCCGGCCAGCTGCTCGGCCTCTTCGGCGATGGTCGCCAGTTCCGCGTGCCGCTCGGCATCGGCCAGGCGCGCCGCGAGGCGCGCCCGCTGCCGCGCGATGGCCGCGAGAAACCGCTGGTTGATGGCCTCGCTGCCCGGCTCGTGCTCGGCATCGAGCGCTCCCCAGGCGGCCTGCGCGGCCGTCACGGCGTCTTCGATGTCGTCGCCGGCGTAGTCCTCGAGCGGCTGACAGACCTCGGCGCGACGCGCGTCCTTGGCGGCGCGGGCCTCGGCCTCGGCCTGCGCGGCCGCCGCGTCA
>NZ_JALHPM010000045.1:0-39226 GCF_022842525.1 Luteitalea sp. | reverse complement strand
CCGGGGCCGTGGAGGTGGCGGCCACCGCCCGTGCCTGCGACAGGGCGAGGCCGCGGTTGCCGTACAGCGCGTCGGTCAGCGCCAGCCACGCGCCGTACCCCGAGGCGATCTGCGGAAACTTCTGCACCTCCGCCGCCTCGACCACCTCGGCGAACAACTGACGCGCCTCGTCGAGTCTGCCGTGGAACGCCGCGTCCTGGGCCCGCGCGCCGACCATGTCGAAGCCACGGGCCCGGCTCGTCGCCCACGCCACCTGCTGCTCCGCAGCCGCGTCATCGCCGAGCACTCGCAGCACCTGATACAGCAGCCGTCGCATCGGGACGGTCTCGAGCCGCTGGGCGATGGCCTGCTCGGCGACCACCCGGGCGTCGGCGTACCGCCCTTGCCCACGTCGCGCATGCGCGAGGTTGGAGTAGGGGAACGCGTGGGCGGGATTGCGACGCCGCGCGTCCTCGGCCTGGGCCGCCGCCCCCTCGAAATCGCCGAGCCGGTTCAGCAGCACCGCGAGCGCATTGGGGGCGCGGTAGTCACGCGGGTACGTGCGGCTCCACACCTCGAGCGCTTCCCTCGCCTGCAGCTGATCGCCCGTGACGCGGTCGTGGTACTGGTACGTGATGAAGAAGCGTTCGCGTTCGCTGACGCGCAAGCGCTTCTCGTAGGCGAGCCTGGCGTACTCCTCGCTGCGGCCGGTCTCGCCGAGGCCGCCGTACGCACTGGACAGCGTGGTGTAGGCCAGCGCGAAGCCCGGATCGGCGCGAATGGCACGTTCCAGCCAGCGGATGCCCTCCATCTCCTGGCCGGAGGCCCGGCGCGCCGCCGCCTCCGTGTAGGCCTTGAGGGCCTCCAGCGACGGTGTCGTCGCCGCTTCGATCGGCACGTTGTGCGCCGACAGCGTGGTGCGCGGTTCACCGAGCGCGGTGCGCACCGACGCCGTCAGCTCGCCGAGCACCCGCAGCACGTCTTCCTTGCGCTGCACCTCTCGCTGCTCGCGAGCGATGGTCGTGCCGTTCTCGCAATCGGTCGCCACCAGCGCGATGGCCATGCTGCGCCCGACCGACGAGACACTGCCCTCGAGCATCGCCTGCACCCCGAGCCGCTGGCAGAGCTCCGCCGCCACGTCGTGCGTCAGCGCCGAATCCGTCTGGCGCCCCATCATCTGGAGTCCGTCGCGCAGTCGTTCATCCGACACGAGATCGAGATACGGAGATTGCCCGAGATAGACGCTGACGGCCTGGCGCAACGTGCCCTGGAAATCCGGATCGGGCGTGCCGTTGAGGATGTCGCTCAGCAGCACGGTGTTGCGGGGGCGCGCGGCCGCAGGCCCCCCGGGCCGCCAGCCCAGCCACCAGGCCAGCACGCCGGCGCCGGCCAGCACGACGCACACGCCGGCGATGGCGGCGAGACGCGACCATGCGCCGGGCCGCCACCGACTCGAGGCGTGACGACGGACGTCGCGCAGCGCATCGAGCAGGTCCTGCGCGGAGCCGTGCCGCTGATGGGGATCCTTGGCGAGCGCCCGGTCGATGAGCGCTGCCAGGGGTGACGGCACACGACGGTTGAGGCGACGCACCGGCGTCGGCGTCGATGTCAGGATCGCCTTGGCCAGCTCGGGCGCCGTGGCGCCGCCAAACGGCCGCACGCCCGTGGTCATCTCGTACACGACCACGCCTGTCGCGAAGACATCGCTGGCCGCGACCGGTGGATGGCCGGCCACCTGCTCGGGTGACAGGTACGGATCGCCCTCCAGGGGCGCGCCGTCGGGCGCCGACGTCTCGATGTCCACGGCCGTCGTCGCGAAGGCGCCAAGGTCGGGCGCGGAGGCGGACGCGTCCACCACGGCCGTCCCGAGTCCCAGCAGCTTGACGTGGCCGTCGGCGGTCACACGGACGTGGCTCGGCCGCACGTGCCCATGCACGAGCCCGCGCCGGTGCACGGCGCACAGGGCGCCGGTGAGCTGGGTGGCGAGCTCGAGGGCGCGGTCCACCGTGACCGGTCCCTCGGTCAGCAGTTCGTCCAGGCGTCGTCCCGAGAGCAACTCGCGGACGACGTAGGGATGGCCGTCCTCCTCTCCCCAGTTGTGGACGGCACAGATGTGGGGGTGGGTCACCAGCGAGGCGACGTGCGCCTGCCGGCGGAAGCGATCCACCGCCTCCTGCGTCGTGTCCGGAAGCCGACGCAGGATCTGCACGGCGACGGTGCGCTGCAGACGACTGTCGCGCGCGCGCCAGGTCTCGATCGGGCCGTCGCGTCCGATGAGCTCCAGCAACTGGTAGTGCGCGATGTGGGTGGGCGGGGTCACGGCAGTGGGCGACGGGTCAGGCGGTCGTACTCGTCCTGCGCCGCGCGCCGCGGCGGGAAGTCGCTGTCGGCCGCGCGCCACAGGGACAGCGCCATCTCGTACGACGTACGGCTGGCCGTGATGTTCCCCGTGGCGGCTCTGACACGGGCGAGGCCGAGCCAGGCCAGCGGCACCATCGGCGCGTACGGGTCCGTGCCGCGATGCTGGATCAGGCGCTCGTACTCTCCGGCCGCCTGCTCCCACGCCTGCTGGGCCCGATACGCCTCGCCACGCAGATAGAGCGGCACCAGCGCCGCAAGACCGCCGGTTTCCGTCTCACGCGCTGGCTCCAGCGCCGCGACGGCGTCGGCCGCCCGGCCCGCGTGCAAGGCGAGGCCAGCCCGGATGACCGGCCCGAGCACGGTGCGGACGTAGGTCGACTCGGGCGCGTCACGCTCCGCCGTCGCGAGCAGGGCCAGCACCTCGGCCCGTCGCCCCGCCAGGGCCAGGGCGCCCAGCGCCCGGAAGCGGCTCGAGGACGCCGCCGCGTCGGTCCGGGCCGCGAAGGCCATCATGCGCTTGACGCGATCGCCGAGGTCGGGACCTGGACGGCAGATGGCTTCCAGCCAGGCGAGATGCGCCACCTGCCCGGCAGCGTTGCCCGGGAGCCCTCGCGCCAGCGCCAGTTCGGCGGCCTGCCGATAGAGTGACTCGCCCTCGCGCCACCGCCCCTCGAACATCGCGATCTGGCCCTGCGCCGCCATGAGGTCGAACTCGCGCGGTTGCCCGCGTCCCCAGGCCAGCTGCTGTGACGCCGTCGGGTCGCCCGCCATGACGGCCAGCTGGTACAGCAGGCGCCGGGTCGGCATCGTCGCGGCATCGGCGGCCACGCCGTCGGCCGCCGTGCGCCGTGCGTCGTCGTACCGGCCGAGCCCACGGTAGGCCACCACGAGGTTGGAGATGGCGAACGGGTGATTCGGGCTGCGTCGCAGCGCCTCCTGGCCGGCGGCCAGCGCCTTGTCGTACTGTCCGAGCCGGTTGTAGACGACGGCGAGCGCGTTGGCCGGGACGAAATCGCGGGGATAGGCGACCTGCCAGGCCTGCAGGGTCTCGACCACGGCGGCCTGATTGCCGGTCACGCGATCGTGGTACTGGTAGCGGATGAAGAGACGTTCGCGTTCGCTGACGCGATTCTGGTGCGCGTAGGCCTCGCGCGCGTGTTGCTCGCTGCGATCGATCTCCCCCATCACGCCGTACACGGTGCTCAACGTCGCATGCGCCTGGGCGAAATCCGGGTCCAGCGCGATCGCCTGCTTGAAGAAGGCGATCGACTCGAGCTCGCGGCCGCGGCGGCGCTCCTCGAGGCCGAGCGCGTAGGCCTTCAGCGCCGGGAGCGACGGCGTCGTCGCATCGGCCACCGGCGTGTCGAAGCGCGTGATGGATGGCAGCGACTCGCCGAGCTGCGTGCGCATCGTCGAGGCAATGCGACCGAGTTCGACGAGGACGGCCTCGCTGTCGGCGGCTTCGGCCTGGGCCTGCGCGAGCGTTTCGCCCGTGCGACAGTCGGTGGCCGTCACCGTGAGCACGTACTGGCGGCCGAACGGCGCCAGCCCGCCGTCGATCATCGCCTTGACGCCCAGCCGCTGGCAGGTCTCGCGCGCCACGTCGTGCGTCAACCGCTCGTCGGCCGGTCGCCCCATCAGGCGCAGCGTCGCCGCGATGCGGGCATCCGGGACGATGTCGAGGAAGGGCGACTGGCCCAGCTGCACCTTCAGGGCCGTGACGAGCGTGTCGTCGAACACCGGGTTGCCCGTCGTGTTGTCGAACACGCCGACCACGAGGCTGTCGCGGTCGGTGAGCGCGGGCGCGCGCCGCGTATACCAGCCGTAGCCCAGACTCCCGGCCACCAGCAGCAGTGACGCCCCCAGCGCCGCCCAGCGCCCGGCGGCACCGGGTCGGCCAGCCGGACGCGACGGACCGACGAGCGCGCGAGGCGTGGCGCCGCTCGGCGCGTCGGCCCGCGAGAGATCGGCCAGCAGGTCGCTGGCACGCTGGTAGCGCGTCGCCGGATCGGAGGCCAGCAACTTGACGATGATGGCGTCGAGCGCACGGGGCACCTCCGGCTGCAGCGATCGCGGCGGCACGAACACGCCGTGCGTGATCTTGCCGAGCACCTGCGCGATGTCATCGCCCTCGAAGGCGCGCCGACCGGTCGCCATCTCGTAGAGCACGCTCCCGAGCGAGAAGAGATCCGTGCGGGCATCGAGCGCGCCGCCACTGGCCTGCTCGGGCGACATGTAGAACACGGTGCCCATCGCCATGCCCGTCTGGGTGAGATGCAGCGGACGCGCGCCAGAGGCCGCGGTGGCGCTGGTGGCCACGGGACCGGACGCCGGGGCGCCGACCATGTCCTCGCCGGTGAGCCGCGCGAGCCCGAAGTCGAGCACCTTGACGTGGTCGCCGTCGGTGACGAAGAGATTGGCCGGCTTGATGTCGCGGTGGATGATGCCGCGGCGATGGGCCGCATCGAGGGCATCGGCCACCGGGCGGGCGAGGTGCACGACGCGCCACGGCGGCATCGGCCCCTCCTCGATCAGTTCGCGGACGGTGACGCCCTCGAGTCGCTCCATGACGATGAAGGCCTGGCCGTCGTGCTCGCCGAGCTCATGTATGGTGCAGATGTGCGGGTGCTGGAGGGCGGAGGCCAGGCGGGCCTCGCGCCGGAATCGGCTCAGCCATTCCTTCGACGCGGCGGCCTCGGGGTGGAGGATCTTGATCGCGACCTCGCGCCGCAGGCGCGTATCTTCGGCGCGGTAGACCTCGCCCATGCCACCCACCCCGAGCAGGCCGAGGAGGCGATAGTGCGACAGGTAGGATGCAACCATGGGGGCCAGGCACGCGTGTGCGTGCGCTGCCGCGAACGGCGGTGATTGTACAGCAGCCGACCGGCGTCAGCCTGCCGCGAGCCGAGGGCGTGTGCCGGCCTCCGACGACAGCGCATGGCGCACGTGGGCGAGCGGCGTGGTCGGGGTGAACGGCTTGCGCAGCAGGACGACCAGCGGTCGCGTGTCGGCGGTGGCATGCGCGGCCGGCGTGGCCGGCGGCGCATGCCCCTGGGCGGTCGCATGCACGCCTGTCCACACGCCGAGAACCACGCATGCCGCCGTGAGGCCCACGACGGCTCGTGGGCGGTGACCGGACGCGAAGGTCAGCAGCACGCCCCGACTGTACGCGCGGGGCGGGGGACCGCAAGCCGCGCCCTGCCACCCTCAAGCGGTCGCCGCCGGTCAGGGACGCGAGGTCAGGGCCCCGTCCCACCAGCGCGAGAGATTGCCCTGCGGCGAGCGCTGGTGATGGGCGTAGTGCGACGTGTCGTTGAACAGCATCAGGCGGGCGCGCACGGCATCGCGGAAGTCGAGCACGTTGAGGCAGGCTGGCGCCTGATCGAGGCGGTCACGGTAGCCGCGCGCATCGAAGCCGAGCAGGCTGCTCAGCAGGATGCGGATGGTGGCCTTGTGCGAGATCACGGCCACGCACTCGCCGTGATGGCGGGTGACGATCTCGCGGATGACGGGCAGCGCGCGGGCCAGCACCGCCACGCCCGACTCGCCGCCCTCGGGCGCGAACGTGAACGGGTCTTCTTCCCACGCCGCGTACTCGTCGCCGAACTGCGCCTCGACCTCGGCCCGCGTCAGTCCCTCCCAGCGGCCGTGACTGATCTCGGCGAGGCCGTCACGCGTGATGGGCTCGAGGCCGAACGTCTTGCCGATGATGGTGGCGGTCTCGATGGTGCGCGACAGCGGGCTGCTGTAGATGGCCGAGACCGGATCGTGCCGCAGTCGCTCGCCGAGCTTCGCGGCCTGCCAGCGGCCCTCATCGGACAGGTCCACCCCGACCGCGCCCGAGAAGCGGTTCTCGGCGGTCAGCTGCGTGGCCCCGTGACGCACGAGGAAGAGGCGTGTGGTCGTAGACACGCGGACATCTTACTGCCGGAACGAGGCGCCGCCGCTGACGGCCGGCTCGGAGAGCCGGCCCTGCCCGACGCCACTGCCGATACCATTGACGCATGCAACTCGACCCGTCGTACGACCGGAAGGTCAGGCAGGTGGCAGGCGCCGACGCCGTCGCGCTCGTGGAGACAGGCATCCGGGTGCTGGACGTGCGCACGCCGGGCGAGTTCAGCGGCCTCGGCCACATTCCCGGCGCCACGCTGTTGCCGGTGCAGCTCATCGCCAGCGCACCTGCCGTGCTGGGCGACGTCGACACGCCCGTGCTGGTGACGTGCGAGCACGCGGTGCGCAGCAAGGTCGCGACGCGCCTGCTCGCGCAGGCCGGCTTCACGCAGGTGTACGAGCTCGCCCACGGCATGGCGCTGTGGGACGGGCCGCGCGCGCATGAGTCACAGGCGATGACCGGGCCGTCCCCCTGGCTGTTCGAGTGCGGGGACCTGATTCCGCGCAGCGGCCGGGCGCTCGACGTCGCCTGCGGGCGCGGCCGGCACGCCCTGCTGCTGGCGTCGACTGGCCTCGACGTCACCGCGATCGACCGCGACGCCGACGCCCTCGCCCGCCTCCAGGATCAGGCCGATCGCCTGGGCCTTGCCGTCCAGACCCGGGTCACCGACCTCGAAACCAGCGACGTCGACCTCGGGGAGCCCGGGTACGACCTCGTCCTCGTGACCAGGTATCTGCACCGGCCACTGATGCCGCACCTGCTGCTGTCGCTGGCACCGGGAGGCGTGCTGCTCTACGAGACCTTCCTGACGCGGCAGGCCGAGACCGGCCATCCGAAGAACCCCGCGTTCCTGCTGGCGCCAGGCGAACTGCTCGACCTGGTACGACCGCTGGAGGTGCTGCGCCAGTTCGAGGGCGAGTTCGACGGCCACTGGATCGCGGCCGTCGCGGCCCGGCGATAAGCCGTCACGGCCCGCTCGGCGAGCGGGCCCTCCCCCACCTGTAGCCGTCGACCTTCAGGTCGACGGTCAGTGATCTCGCGCGGAACCCGTCATGGCAGGGTCTTGACGAGGCGCCGGCCGAGCGCCGAGGTCAGGACGTCGTCCTTCGGGAAGGCGTGCCCCCGATACGGCACGAATCCTTCGGCATGCGTCACGGACCGCTTGCCGAACGCGCGTGCCCGCTCGGCGCCGACCCGGCGCATCCAGTGGAGATACTCGTCCTCGCCGTGCTGTTCGTGCAGCCACGCGCGCTGCGAGGCATGGGCGGCCAGCATCGCCGCCTTGCGCTCCAGCACCGCCGAGATGTCGACAACGACGTGCGCGGCGGCGCGGGTGCCGTCGGGCGTGGCCAGGTCGATGGGATCGGCGTACAGGAGCGACGGCAGCGCCGCGCAGGGCGGCGCTGCGCGGCGCGCGCGGGTCCCCACGGGTGGCAGCGCCTTCCAGTTGGGGATGGTCGATCCGAAGGCGGCGTCGCGCGCCAGGTACGACGTCTGCTCGTGGTCGGCCATGTAGTCGACCGGCGGATGGGTGATGAGCACGTCGGGCCGCACCGCGCGCAGCAATCCGGTGACGATGCGCTTCTGGCGCTCGGTGTGCGCGATCGTCAGGTCCTCGATGCCGAGGCAGGTGTAGCCGGCGCCGAGCAGGGCGGCCGAGGCCGCCGCTTCCTTGCGGCGGACGCGCGCGATGGCCGCGGCCGACAGGGTGGACGACCCGAGGTCGCCAGCCGTCATCGTGGCCAGGTGCACGTCCCATCCCGCGTCCTTGAGCAGGAGGAGCGTGCCCGCGCAGGTGATCTCGATGTCGTCGGGATGCGCCATCAGCGCGAGCACGCGTGGCATGGCGCTACGCGAGCTCCGACAGCGTCACCGGCACGCCGCGCTGCACCGACAGGTCGGCCGCATAGGCGACGCGGTGGCTCTCGAGGGCCGTGTCGAAGTCGGTCAGCGGCATGGTGGTGCCCGCCAGCGTGCTGTCCACGAAGGCCTGGAACTGCGGCTGGTACGGGTGATCGCTGACGTCGCCCGAGTCGATCGGATGCGTCGCGAGCTCGCTCCACCGCGTCTTGATCATCCCCGGCAGCCTGGTCGTGTGCAGCTTGGTGTCGAGCAGCGTCCCGTGGCTGCCGACCAGGTGCGAGTGGAAGTAGTAGGGCTGCAGGCAGTCGATGCACGAGGTGACCTTGCCGACCTGCCCCCCGGCGAACTTGAGCAGGCTGATCGTCGTGGTCGGGTACTCGTACGGCGTGAAGTGCTCGCTCGACGACGTCGTCCCGTAGGCCGTCACTTCCTCGACGGGCGAGGACATCAGCATCAGCAGGATGTCCATGGCGTGGATGCCGGCCGTCAGCAGGCTCGACGCGCCCATGTCCTTCTTGATGTTCCAGCCGTACTGGCCGTACCACGGCCCGATGCCATGGTAGTAGTCGACCTCACCGAAGTGCAGGTCGCCGAGCAGCCCCTGCTCCACCACCGACCGGGTCAGCGTGAACTGGGCGCTGTAGCGCACCTCGAGGCACACCATCGCCTTGACGCCGTTGGCCCGAATCGCCGCCTGCACCCGCCGTGCGTCCTCCCACGACAGGGCGATCGGCTTCTCGATGATCAGGTGCTTGCCGGCGTTGGCCGCGGCGATCGCCTGCTCGGCGTGATAGGGATGCGGCGTGCAGATGTCGATGGCATCGATGTCGGGATCGGCCAGCATGTCGGCGTAGTCGCGATAGGCCTTGAGCGGCTGCCCGTACTGCGCCTGCAGGGCCGCGGGCGTGAGTTCCCGCCGCGAGCACACGGCAGTCACGCTCGCGCCCGTCACGTGCTTGAACGTCTCGATGTGCGCCTCGGCCACCCAGCCGAGGCCGACGATCCCGATCTTCAATTCACTCATTGGTTGCGAGGCTCCGATGGCGCGGGCGACGGCCTGCCGCCCGCGCGCTACAGCCTACAACGGGAATGCCGCCATGCCGCGAGGCTGGAATGCCGGATCTGGAACGCCGGACGATTGTCCGGAATCGGGGCGAATGCCGCCGACCAGACAGGCGCGTCTACGGGCGGAAGCGGCCCAGCAGCTCGCGGGCGGCGGCAAACGCCGTGGTGTGGCCCTCGCCGACGGCCGACTCCAGCACCGGCAGGGCCGCGGCGACGGCCGGGTCGGCGCGGAAGGCCCGCTGCAACCCCTCCGTCACGAGCTCGCGCATCCAGGCCAGGGCCTGCTGCCGACGACGCAGCGCGAACTGACCGGCGGCGTCCATGTGGGCACGATGGGCGATGACGACGTCCCACAGGCCAGCGATGCCGTCGTGCGTGATCGCCGAGCAGGTCACGACCGGCGGCATCCAGCCATCGGCCGGCGCCGGAAACAGGTGCAGCGCCGCGCGATACTCCCCGCGGGCCCGCTCGGCGCGCGCCTTGGTCTCGCCATCGGCCTTGTTGATGGCGATGGCATCGACCATCTCGATGATGCCGCGCTTGATGCCCTGCAGTTCGTCGCCCGCCCCGGGCAGCATCAGCAGCAGGAAGAAGTCGGTCATCGACCGCACGGCCGTCTCCGACTGCCCGACGCCGACCGTCTCGACGAGAATCGTGCCGAAGCCGGCGGCCTCGCAGAGGAGGATCGTCTCGCGCGTGCGCCGCGCCACGCCGCCGAGGAAGCCGCGCGACGGCGACGGCCGGATGTAGGCCGCCTCTTCGAGGGACAGGCGCTCCATCCGCGTCTTGTCGCCGAGGATGCTGCCGCCAGAAATCGGACTGGAGGGATCGACGCTCAGGACCGCGACGCGCTCGCCGCGGTCCCGCACGAGGTGCATGCCGAGCGTGTCGATGAAGGTGCTCTTGCCGACGCCGGGGACGCCGGTGATGCCGACGCGCAGCGATCGACCGGCGTGCGGCAGCACCGCGTCGAGCAGCGCGGCGGCCGGCTCGGCATCGGCGGGGCGCTCGCTCTCGACGAGCGTGATGGCGCGCGCGAGCACCGCGCGATCCCCGCGCAACACGCCATCGACGTACGCGCCGACCGTGAGCCGCCCGCGCGCGGAGGTCACGATGCGTGCCCTGAGCGACGTCGGGGCCGCAGGCCGCGGCGGAGTCGAAGGCTCATGCGGCGCGGGTACTGCCGAGCGCCTCGAGGATCTGCTGGGCGCACAGCGGGATCACGCTGCCGGGACCGAACACGGCCGTGACGCCGGCCTCGTGCAGGAACGCGTAGTCCTGCGGCGGGACGACGCCGCCGACCACCACGAGGATGTCGCCGCGCCCCAGTTCGCGCAGGGCGGCGATGACGTCGGGCACCAGGGTCTTGTGTCCCCCCGCCAGGCTGGACACACCGAGGACGTGCACGTCGTTCTCCACCGCCATGCGGGCGGCCTCCCGCGGCGTCTGGAACAGCGGCCCGACGTCGACGTCGAACCCGAGGTCGGCAAACGCCGTGGCGATCACCTTGGCGCCGCGGTCATGACCGTCCTGCCCGAGCTTGGCCACCAGGATGCGCGCCCGCCGCCCCTCGTCGGTCGCGAAACGCTCGGCCATCGCCCGCGCCTTCTGGAACTCCGGGTCCTGCTCGCTCTCGGACGAGTACACGCCGGAGATCGTACGACTGACGGCCTGATAGCGTCCGAAGACCTTCTCGAGGGCATCCGAGATCTCGCCGAGGGTCGCCCGCACGCGCGCCGCCTCGACCGCCAGCGCGAGCAGATTGCCCGTGCCGGCGCTGGCCGCCTCGACCAGGGCCTCGAGCGCCCGCGTGACCGCGGCGCCATCACGCGCCGCCCGCACCTGCGCCAGCCGGCGCAACTGCGACTCCCGCACGGCCTTGTTGTCCACCTCGAGCACGTCGATGGGCGTCTCGTGATCGAGCCGGTACTTGTTGATGCCGACGAGGACTTCGCGTCCGGCATCGATCCGCGCCTGCCGTCGGGCCGCGGCTTCCTCGATGCGCATCTTCGGCAGGCCGGTCTCGATGGCCCTGGCCATGCCACCGAGGCTCTCGACCTCCTGGATGTGCGCCCAGGCCTTCTGCATCAGCTCGTGCGTGAGGCGCTCCACATAGAAGCTGCCCGCCCACGGGTCGACGACCTTCGTGATGCCGGTCTCCTCCTGGAGATAGATCTGCGTGTTGCGGGCGATGCGCGCCGAGAAATCCGTCGGCAGGGCAATCGCCTCGTCGAGCGCGTTGGTGTGCAGCGACTGGGTGTGGCCGAGCGCAGCCGCCATCGCCTCGACGCACGTGCGCGTGACGTTGTTGAAGACGTCCTGCGCCGTCAGGCTCCAGCCCGAGGTCTGCGAGTGGGTGCGCAGCGCCATCGACTTCGGGTTCTTCGGCTGGAAGTCCTTCACGAGCCGCGCCCACAGCGCGCGGGCCGCGCGCAGCTTGGCGATCTCCATGAAATGGTTCATGCCAATCGCCCAGAAAAAACTCAGGCGCGGCGCGAACTCGTCGATGTCCAGGCCGGCCGCGATGCCGGTCCGGATGTACTCGAGCCCGTCGGCCAACGTGTACCCGAGCTCGATGTCGGCCGTCGCCCCGGCCTCCTGCATGTGGTAGCCGCTGATCGAGATGCAGTTGAAGTGCGGCATCTGCTCCGAGCAGAAGCGGAAGATGTCGCCGATGATCCGCATCGAGGGCGCCGGGCCGTAGATGTACGTGTTGCGGACCATGAATTCCTTGAGGATGTCGTTCTGGATCGTGCCGGTGAGCTGCCCGGGCGTCACGCCCTGCTCCTCCGCGGCGACGATGTAGAACGCCATGATCGGCAGCACGGCGCCGTTCATGGTCATGGAGACCGACATCTGGTCGAGCGGGATCTGGTCGAAGAGGATCTTCATGTCCTCGACCGAGTCGATGGCCACGCCGGCCTTGCCGACGTCGCCGACGACGCGCTCGTTGTCGGAGTCGTAGCCGCGGTGCGTGGCGAGGTCGAAGGCGACCGACAGCCCCTTCTGTCCGGCGGCCAGATTGCGCCGGTAGAACGCGTTGGACTCCTCGGCCGTCGAGAAGCCGGCGTACTGCCGGATCGTCCACGGCTGCATCGCGTACATCGTCGAGTACGGGCCGCGCAGATAGGGCGGGATGCCGGCGGCGTAGTCGAGATGCTCGAGATCCGCGAGGTCGTCGGCGGTGTAGGCCGGCTTCACCGCGATGTGCTCGGCGGTCATCCACGGCGCGGCGGGAGCGGTCCCGCCGACCTGAAGGTCGGCGGCTACACCTTCGTGACGTAGGCGTCGACCTTCAGGTCGACGCGCATACGTGATCTTCGAGAAGTCTGGCCGGCTCATGACGTCATCCCCAGGCGGTCCTGCCACTGCGTCAGCACCTGCACGGCATCGCTCTGGACGTGCACGAACCCCTGCACACCCGCGGCCGTGAGCGCTTCGATGTGATCCTTTGGATGGCCCGCGACGAGCACCGGCACCGACACGGCCGGCACGACCGCCGCGGCGAGGGCGAGGTACTCGGCATCCGCACTGCACAGGACGAGCAGGTCGGCCGACGTCGGCAGCGCCTCGCCCTGCGTGACGGCGAAGCCGGCGCAGCCGAAGAAGTTCAGGCAGAAATTGGCCCTGGCGCCGCGCATCCTGACGTCGCCGCGCGTCAGCAGATGCACGACCGGCGCGCGGCCGATGCGGGCCGCATGGCGGGCGCTGCGCGCGCGCATCGCCTCGAACGGCGCGGCCAGGGCCAGGGGCGTCAGCGGACCGTCGCCCTCGGGCTCCGGAAACGGGCCAGCCGCCGGCGTCGTCGCCGTCAGGTCGGGATAGTTGTTGCTGCCGACCAAAGTCCGTCGTCGCGACGAGACCGCCTTCTCGCGGGAGGCGCGCGCCGACGCCATCGCGGCGTCGAGCTGGCCGGCCCTGACGGCGGCCGCGTGGCCGCCTGCCGCCTCGATGGCCTGGACCTGCGTCCACGCCTCGCGGGCGAGCGCGTCGGTGACGGCCTCGATGTAGTACGCCCCGCCTGCGGGGTCGGCGACGGCGTCCAGGCGTGCCTCCTCGGCGAGGATGCGCTGGACGTTGATGGCGAGGTGGGGCTCGTAGCCCTGCGGCTCGACCAGCAGGGTGTCGGCGCCGCCGATGGCCGCGGCCATCGCCTCGGTGGTGGCGCGCAGCAGGTTCGTGTAGGGATCCCAGGTGCCCTTGTTCGACCGCGCCGTCCGCACGTGCAGCCGCATCGCCCCTGTCGCGGGCGAGGCGGGCCCGAAGGCACCGACGGCCGCGGCCCAGAGCCCGCGGGCGGCCCGCAACTTGGCGATCTCGAGGAAGTAGGTCGATCCCACGGCGAAGACGAACGCGATCGAGGCGGCCGGCCCGTCCACGGGCGTGCCGTCCGCCGTGGCACCGGCGAGACGATCGACGCCCTCGGCGATGGCCCACGCGAGTTCCTGCACGGCGGTCGCGCCGGCGTCGTGCAGAAGGTCGGCGCGAATGGCGTCGGTCGGCCAGGCGGCCTCCTCGACGGCCTGCCAGGGGCTGGCATCACCGCGCACCGAGGGCAGCGCGCCGGGCACGGCCATCACCTGGGCGTCGAGCCCGTCGAGATCCTCGCGCCGATAGAACGGCTTGATCGCGATCCCTTCGTCGGTGCGCCAGATCAGGCGCTTGTCGTAGTCGGCGCCCTTGAGATCCTTGCGGGCGAGGGCATCCCAGTCGGCGGTGGCCACTGGCGGAAACGATGCCCGCAGGGCCAGCGGTGGCATGCCTGGCGTGTCCTCGGCGGCATCAGCCATGGTGGAGTCCCTCCTGCACGACTTCGAGGATGTAGCCGAATGCCGCGTGCTCGGTGGTCTTGGGATGGACGAAGAACACCGTCGTCCCACGCGACCCCTTGCGGGGCGCCGCATCGATGATCTTGAACCCCTTGGCCTTGAGATCGTCGAAGGCGGCCTGGATGTCGGTGACGCGCAGCGCGACGTGCGCCAGGCCACCGCGACCGCCGTTCTTCTCGATCTGCTTCGCGACCGGCGAGTCCGGCGTGAGGGGCTCGAGCAGTTGCACGAGGTTCGGTCCATCGCCCACCTGCAGCAGCACTTCGCGCACCTGGTCGGTGCCGAGCACCTCCTCGCGATGGACCTCGCTGAAGCCGAGCGCCCGATACGCCTGCACGTGCGCCTCGAGTTCGCCCGGGAGGACCGCGATGGCGACGTGATCGAAACAGATGAATCCGGGAACCTGCGCCGCGTCCGTCATCAGTCGAGCTCCACGACGACCTGGTTGGCCTTGACGCCGTCACCGGCGTTCACCGTGATCGCCTTGACCCTGCCCTCGATGGGCGCCGTGATGTTGGTCTCCATCTTCATGGCCTCGAGCACGAGCAGGATGTCGCCCGGCTGGATGGCCTGCCCCGGTTGCGCGACGAGGCGCACGACGGTGCCGGTAATCGGGCTGCGACACACCCTGGACTCGTCCACGGGGTCGCTGTCGGTTGGCGCGGCGGGCGCCGTCGGCGCGGCGGGTACGCGCGCCTGCGACGGCATCACCATGAACGCCTGGGGGTGGCGCACCGGCTCCTCGGCCACCTCGACATCCACCTCGTACGTCTTGCTGTCCACCGTGATCTTGAGCTTCACGTCAATGTCCTTCACGCAGGGCCTGCGGGCGGCAGGCGACCGCCTATCTGTGGAGTGTGTGCGACGCCTGCACCGTCACGCGGCCTTGCTGGCCCCACGCCTGCGAGCTGATGAGACGAATCTGCCGCACGTGCGCGCGCTCACCGAGATACGCCGCCACGGCGGCCGCGATGGCCAGGACGACGCCGGGCTCGAGCGCGTCGTCGACGGGCGGAGAGGGTGACGGCCGGTTCGGAGAACCGGCCCTACCCACCTCGTGGGAACCGGCCCTTCCCGCCTCGTGGCTGTCGGCCCGCCCCCCCGCGCGGTCGCCACTCGACCTGGCGGTGATGCCCACCAACGCCTCGAGGGACGCCATGCGCGCCTCGAGCGTGGCGATCGTCTGCTGGAGTGCTGCCAGCGTCGCGTTCAGTTCAGTGTCTGCAGGTGCCATGGTCGCTCTCGGCCATCCTCGGTCGTTCCAGCATTCCGGCATTCCGGCATTCAGAGAGGCATCAACCCATGCTTCTTGGGCGGCCGGAGTTCACGCTTGGTCGACAGATACTCGAGCGCCTGTGCCACATACCGCCGCGTCTGGGCCGGGTCGATCACGTCGTCGACGAGCCGGCGGCCGGCGGCGACGTACGGGTTGGAGAAGGCCTCGCGGTACTGCGCGATCATCTCCTTGCGGCGGGCGGCCTTGTCGGCTCCGGCCTCGCTGATCTCCTTGCGGAAGACGATCTCGGCCGCGCCCTCGGCGCCCATCACGGCCACCTCCGCGGTCGGCCAGGCGAACACCCGATCGGCCCCGAGGTCCTTGCCGCACATCGCGAGGTAGGCCCCCCCGTAGGACTTGCGCAGGATCACCGTGATCTTGGCCACCGTCGCCGCCGAGTAGGCAAACAGCATCTTCGCGCCGTGCCGGATGATGCCGCCCAGTTCCTGCTCGACGCCCGGCAGGAAGCCCGGGACGTCGACGAACGTCACGATCGGGATGTTGAAGGCGTTGCAGAAGCGGATGAACCGTGACGCCTTGTTGGAGGCGTTGATGTCGAGCACGCCGGCCATGGCCGCCGGCTGGTTGGCGACGATGCCCACCGAACGCCCCGTCACGCGGGCGAACCCGACGACGATGTTGGGGGCATAGCCGGACTGCACCTCGAAGAAGTCGGCCGAGTCGACGACCCGGGCGATGACGTTTCGGACGTCGTAGCCCTGCTTGCCATCCACGGGCACGACGTCGAGCAGGGCCGGATCCGGATCGACCCGCACGTCGGGATGGTCGGCGACCGGCGGGTCCTCGAGATTGTTCGAGGGCAGGTAGCTCAGGAGCTTCTGGCACAGCAACATCGCGTGCGTGTCGTCTTCCGCGATGAAGTGCGTGACGCCCGAACTCACCATGTGCGTCTCGGGACCGCCCAGCTGGTCGGGTGTCACGTCTTCCCCGGTCACCTGCTTGATGACCTGCGGCCCGGTGATGAACATCTGCGCCTGGCGCGTCTGGATGATGAAGTCGGTGAGCGCCGGGCTGTAGGCGGCCCCGCCGGCACACGGGCCGCAGATGATCGACACCTGCGGCACGGCGCCCGACAGCATCACGTTCGTGTAGAACACCTTGCCGTAGCCGGAGAGCGAGTCGATGCCCTCCTGGACGCGCGCGCCACCCGAGTCGTTGATGAACACGAACGGCGAGCCGGCCCGCAGCGCGTGCTCCATGCTCTCGGCGACCTTGATCGAGTGCACCTCGCCCGCCGAGCCGCCCGCGACGGTGAAGTCCTGGCTGGCCACGTGCACGAGCCGGCCGCCGATGGACGCCGCGCCCGTCACCACGCCGTCGGCCGGCATGTCCTTGCCCTCCATCCCGAAGAGCGTGGCGCGATGCTTGGCAAAGAGCCCGGTCTCCTGGAAGGAGTGGGAGTCGACCAGCGCGTCGATGCGCTCGCGCGCGGTGAGCTTGCCCGAGGCGCGGTGCTTGTCCAGCTTGTCGGCGCCCCCCCCGAGCATCACTTCCGTGCGGCGGCGCTGCAGTTCCTCGACCTTGGCCTTCATCGTGTCGGCTGACATGTCACGTCTTCTCTGTTTCGGCCTTCGGCATTCGGCCGTGGGCCTTCGGGTTCATGTGCATGCGGCATGCCGGCCTGCCGGCATGGCGGCATTCCCTACGCGGGCGCGACGGTGACCGTGTGCGAGGCGCCGTCGACCGTGACCTGATACGTGATCGTCTCGCGCACGGGCCCGGTGCCCGGGTCGGGTGCCGGCGGCGCGTCGGCCGGCACGGTGACCACCGTGGTACGTCCCAGGTTCTTCGGGCCCTGGTCCCGCGTGCCGAAGAACTTGGGGGCGACCTGCGGGAACATCGCGTAGGTCAGCACGTCCTCGTCGGTGCCGTTGCAGCCCTTCAGCTCCAGCGCCTTGTCACGCAGCTGCTGCCACTCCGGCAGCAGCAGATCGGCGGGGCGCTCGGTGATCACCGGCTTCCTGGCCTGCGCCTCGGCCAGGGCGGTGACCTCGGGGTCGCGCTCGGCGATGGTGTGCCCGTAGTAACCGAGCATCAGATCGGCGAACTCGCCCGTGAGCACCTTGTAGCGCCCCATCATCACGTTGAAGACGGCCTGCGTTCCGACGATCTGGCTCGACGGGGTGACCAGCGGCGGATAGCCGGCGTCCTTGCGCACGCGCGGCACTTCGGCCAGCACCTCGTCCATCTTGTCGCCAGCGCCCTGCTGCTTCAACTGGCTCTCCATGTTGGAGATCATGCCGCCCGGGATCTGGCTCTGGAAGATCTCGGTCTCCACACCGGTGATGTTCGACAGGAACTCGCTGTAGCGGGGACGGACCGTGGCGAAGTACTTCTTCAGCGACAGCAGCCGGCCGCGATCCACCTGGGTGTCGAAGCCCGTGCCATCGAGCATCTCGACGAGACTCTCGGTCGGATTGTGACCAGGGCCCAGGCTGATCGAGCTGATCGCCGTGTCGACACAGTCGGCGCCGGCCTCGATGGCCTTCATCAGGCTCACCATCGTCACGCCCGTCGTCGCATGCACGTGCACGTGGACGCGGATGTCGGCGCCGCACGCCGCCTTGATGCCCGTGACGATGTCGTAGGCGGGCTGCGGCTTGAGCAGGGCCGCCATGTCCTTGATGCAGAGCGAGTCGACGCCGAGGTCGACCAGCTTCTTCGCCATGTCGACGAAGTGCGCCGTGTCGTGCAGCGGGCTGGTCGTGTAGCAGATGGTCCCCTGGGCGTGCTTGCCAGTCCGGCGCACGGCCTCGATGGGGCGCTTCAGGTTGCGGATGTCGTTCAGCGCATCGAAGACACGGAAGACGTCCATGCCATTCTCGGCCGACTTCTCGACGAAGCGGTCGACAACGGAGTCCTCGTAGTGGCGATAGCCGAGCAGGTTCTGGCCGCGCAGCAGCATCTGCAGGCGCGAGTTGGGCATCAGCCGCCGGAACGTGCGGAGCCGCTCCCAGGGGTCTTCGTTGAGAAAGCGGATGCAGGAGTCGTAGGTGGCGCCGCCCCAGCACTCGACCGACCAGAAGCCGGCCTTGTCGAGGTCTTCGCACGCCGGGACCATGTCCTCGATGGCCATGCGCGTGGCCATCAGGCTCTGGTGCGCGTCGCGGAGAATCAGTTCGGTGATGTCGATTGTCTTGGCCATCGGTCTCAGGCGTCCTGTGCGGGGTGACGCGCGGGGGTGACGGGCGGCTGCACCCCGAGCCGCCATCCTATCGTTGTCTCGGCCCGCGCGAACACGTCGTGCGGGGTGCCCGTGGCGTCCACGGTGCGGAGCAGTCCGCGCTGCTGGTAGAAGGCCAGTAGCGCTGGTGTGGTGCGTGCGTAGTGCGCCAGGCGCACCGCGATGGCGGCCGGCACGTCATCGTCGCGCTGGTACAACTGGCCGCCGCAGGCATCGCAGCAGCCGGACCGGCAAGGCGGATGGTGATCCAGGTGGTGGCTGCGGCGACAGGTCCGGCACACACGCCGGCCAGACAGTCGCTCGATGATCACGGCGTCTGGCGCCTGCAGGTAGACCGCCCCGTCCAGCGCCACCGACGCCTCGTCGAGCAGGGCCTCGAGCACCGTGGCCTGCGGGGCGGTGCGGGGGAAGCCGTCGAGCAGGAACCCGTGCGGGCAGGTCAGGCAGTGGACGCGCTCGCGCAGCAGCGCGATGACCATGCCATCGGAGGCCAGTTCGCCCCGCGCGATGCCGGCCAGGGCGGCCTGCATGGCGGGGGACGGCGGCACGTGGCTGGCGGCCGCGGCGCGGAAGAGGTCGCCGGTCGAGAGGTGACAGGCGTCGATGGCGGCTTCGATGAGCGCGGCCTGGGTGCCCTTGCCGACGCCCGGGGGTCCGAGGAGCACCATGCGCCAGGGGCGGCTCGGCGGGACGCCCCCGGGGCGACAGTCGGTCGACGTCCCCGTGAGCCACCCTGTTGCCAGTCCCTGCGCCTGCATCCCGCCTCCGATCGATAGCCTACTCTCACGGAACGCGTTCCATCCATACATTCGACAGATGGACGACCCCCACGGTCGGGCTCCGGCCCCACCTTCCGGTAGTGTCCGGCCATCACGTACGACATTGCTAACGAACGCTATGGGAGTGCGCCTACGCCATTCAGGTGCGCATGCCGACTCATGCCACCGGGGAACGAACCGATTGTGTGACCGGAATGGCCGGGCTTGCAGTTCTTCCCCCCGCCTCGTGGAGACTCCTCATGCAACGCTTTCTCTCTCAGCTGCGACCACGTCGTGCGTGGCTGACGCTGGCACTTCTGGCCACCTGGACGAGCGCCGGTTTCGCCCTGTTCACGAACGGTGGCTTCGAAGCCGGTGACTTCAACGGCTGGACCAAGTCGGTGTTCCGCAACAACGGCCTTGCAGGGCCACCGTTCACCTACGCCAGCATCAACATGACGAACACGGCGGCGGTGGACTGGACCTCGGTCGTGGGAAGTCCCGGGGGCGGCCCCCTGTCGATCTCAGTAGCGGAGACCGGCGGCGCTCTGCAGGTGCCGCGGTTCGGTGACCACGCCGCAGTCATCAACTACCCCGGCGTCAATTACCCTAATCGCAACGCCAACGTGCTGAAGCAGTCGACGGTCGTGCAGCCATCGGACGTGGACGCGCTCGACGGCAAGGTGCACGTGCGGCTGGCCTATGCGCCCGTCCTCTCGGACGGCGCGCACAGTGCCACCCAACAGGCGTACTTCTACATCGTCGTGCGGAACAAGTCGCGCGCCGATGCGGTGCTGTACGAGTCGTTCGCCTACGCCAACCAGCCGGGGGTGCCCTGGCAGGTCAACGGCGGCTACACCTTTACGGACTGGCAGGTCGCCGACATCGCTCCCGGCAACGCCAGCCTGGCGGTCGGCGACGAGATCGAACTCGAGGCCGTGGCGGCGGGATGCTCACAGGGCGGTCACGCCGGCTGGGTGTACGTCGACGCCTTCGGCTCCCTGATCCCCGGCCCGAGCGTGGTGGCGATGGCGGCCTCGCAGGTGAATGCCTCGAGCCCGCTGACCTACACCGTCACGGCACGCAATCAGGGCACGGGCGCACTGGGCAGCGGTGTCGTCCGCTTCGCGATGCCGGCCAACACGACGTTCGCCAGCCTCTCCGATCCGGGCGCGACCTGCGCGGAGTCGGGCGGGGTCGTGACGTGCAACATCGGCACGCTCGCCGTGGATGCCACGTACAGCTTCGATGTCACGGTGAACGTCGGCGCGGTCGCCAACGGGACGGTGATCGGCGCGGGCAACTACGGCATCTCCGGCACGGGCGAGCCCGAGCTCCTTGGACCGCTGGTCAACTCGACGGTCACGGGCGACACCCTCGTCGACCTCGGCATGTCGGTCGACAACGGCGGCAGCAGCATCGGCAACGGTGCGACGCCGACCTACACGATCACGGCGCAGAACCTGTCCGGGACCACCGTGACTGGCGCCATCGTGACGGCGACGCCTCCGGGCACCCTGACCAACGTCACGTGGACCTGTGTGGCGTCGGCTGGTGGCGCGTGCGGCGCGGCGTCGGGATCCGGCTCCATCAGCGACACCATCACGCTGGCGGCCGGAGGCACGGCGACGTACACCCTGACCGGCACGGTCAGCGGCCTGAGCGGCACCCTGTCGATGGCGGCCTCGATTGCGGCCCCCGGCGGTTCGACCGACCAGGACCTGAACAACAACAGCGCGGCCGACAACGACCTGTTTGTGGCCAACACGGCGCCCGTCGCCGTGGCCGACGGCTACACCGTGGCCGAGGACGGCTCACTGGTCAGGAACGCCGCCGCCGGCGTGCTCGCCAACGACTCGGACGCCGATGCCGACCTCATCACCGCCATCCTCGTCTCCGGGCCCGCGCACGGCACGCTGTCGCTCAGCCCGAACGGCAGCTTCACCTACACGCCCTCGGGCGACTACTTCGGACCGGACAGCTTCACGTACCAGGCCACGGACGGTACCGCCTCGAGCGCGGTGACGACCGTCAGTCTGAGCGTGTCGGCCGTCAACGATGCGCCCACCCTCGCCCAGCCGAGCAACGGCAGCGTCATGTGGACCGCCGGACCGCAGGGGATCACCCTCACGGGTATCTCCGGCGGTGGCGGCGAGAGTGACACCGTCACCGTCACGGTCACCAGCAGCCACCCCGGCATCGCGGCCGCCAGCGCCGTGACCTACGGTGGCGGCTCGACCGCGACGTTCACGCTGACGCCGACCGTCGGCCAGCAGGGGGTCGCGACCATCACGGTGACGGTCAACGACGGCACGACGACGGTGCAGAAGACGTTCACGTTCACCGTGACGCCGCCGCCGTTCTACGTGACCCACATCTACCCCGCCACGGGCCCCGCGCCCGGCGGCGTCAACATCCGCGTCTTCGGCGGTGGCTTCACGCTGCCTGCGCCGGCAGTCAGTCAGACGGCCCGCATCGCCAGCGCCGTCGCGCCGACGGTGCTCATCAACGGCGTGCCGGCCCCGGCCGTCGTCGTCGAGTCCGACAACGTGGTCAGCGCGGTCACGCCGGTGCTGCCGGCGGGCGTCGCCCTGGATGTGCAGCTCATCCTGCCCGGCGGCCAGGGCACGGTGCCGCTCGCGTACACGCCGTACGAGCGACCGGCCGACCCGGCGCCGCCGACCGACCCGACCGACCCGAACCAGCCGCCGCCGGATCCGACCAATCCGCAGGACCCGACCGCACCGACCACCGACACCGACGGCGATGGCATGCCCGACGTGTGGGAGGAGTTCTACGGCACGGATCCCAACGATGCGAGCGACGCCACCGCCGATCCGGATGGCGACGGCAAGACCAACAAGGAGGAGTACGACAGCAACGGGCACCCGGACAGCCGTTCGACGCGCTACTTCGCCGAGGGCAACGCCAACGCGCCGTTCCGGACGTGGGTGAACATGTACAACCCGTCGCCCATCGAGGCCGCGATCAACATCACGTTCTACCTCGATGACGCCACGGTCGTGCATCACCTGGTGAAGGCCCCGGGCGGCGCCCGGACCACCGTCGACGCCAGCACCATCGCCGGGGTCCAGGGCCACGCATTCGGCATGAAGGTCGACGCCGACGAGACCGTGGTCATCAACCGCACGATCACCTGGAACGACCAGGGCGTCGGCGCGGCCGCCGAGCGCGGTGTGGAACTGTCGTCCTCCTGGTACTTCGCCGAGGGCACCACGCACGCCAACCTGCAGACGTTCGCGCTGCTGACCAACCCGGCCGACCAGCCGGCGACGGTGGCGCTCGAATATCTGGTCTCGGCGGCGGGTACGCGCGTCACGCGGACGCACATCGTCCCGGCCCATGCGCGCTACACGGTGTGGGTCAACCAGGAAGGTCCGGAGATGGCGGATCAGGGCTTCGGCCTGGTGGTCCGCAGTTCGCACCCCATCGTCGCCGAGCGGGCGACGTACATCACCGAGGGTACGCAGTTCGAGGCGGGTGAAACGTCGGTGGGCGCGCCCACCACTGGCACCGACTGGTACTTCGCCGAGGGCGTCGCCGGCCCGGTGTTCAACACCTTCCTGCTGCTCGCCAACCCGACCGCCACGACGGCCGACGTGCAGGTGCGCTACCTGCCCGAGACCGGTGCCGAGGTCGTCACGACGCACACGGTCGGCCCGTACAGCCGCGTCACCATCCCGGTGAGCAACGAAGCGACCTGGGATCCGCAGATGGGCTTCGGCATGCACGCGCACGTCACCAACGGCGTCGGCATCGTCGCCGAGCGCGCCATGTGGTGGTCCACCGACGCGAACCAGCAGACGTGGGAAGAGGGGCACGGCAGCGCCGGCAGCCAGACCATGGCTACCAGCTTCGCCATCGGAGATGGCGTCGCCGGCGGTGCGCAGGGGGCCAGCACCTACGTGCTGATGGCCAACCCGGGCACGAGCCAGGCGCTGGTCCGCATGACCCTCGCCTTCGAGGACGGCTCGGCGCCGGTGAGCGCCGACCTGACGGTGGGCGCAGGCCGACGCGTCACGGTGGACGTCGCCACGACGTTCCCCGCGGCCGACGGCAAGCGCTTCAGCGCCAGGCTCGAGAGCCTCAACAGCGTGCCGTTCCTGGCCGAGCAGTCCATGTACTGGACCTTCGGCACCGGCAGCTGGAAGAGCGGCGTCAGCCTTCCGGCCACGCCGCTGCAGTAAGCCTGAAGGCTCACGTCTCGGGCCTCAGGTCCTGAGACGTGCGACCTGAGACCTGAGCCCATGACAGGGGCGCTCGGAGCATTCCGGGCGCCCCTGTCACGCTTTCCGCCCCACCTGCATCCTCTCGGTGCGGGCCCTGCGGATCTTCCCGGGGCGCGCCGACCGGAGGGACCCATGAGTCGCATCGTCGTCCTTGGCGCAGGCGTGGCGGGGCACACGGCCGCCTCCTTCCTCCGGGCATGGCTGGGTCGCGATGACTCGGTCGTCGTCATCTCGCCCAGAGCCACCTACAACTGGATCCCCTCCAACATCTGGGTCGGTGTCGGCCTGATGACGCCCGCCGACGTGACGTTCCCGTTGGCACCGGTTTATGCGCGACATGGCATCGAGTTCCGGCAGGCACGCGCAGTGGCGCTGCACCCGGAAGGGACGGCGGACGACCCGACGCCGTTCGTGGTCGCGGAATCGACGATGGCCGGTCATGAGGGCGAGCGCGAACCCGTGCGCTACGACTTCCTGATCAATGCGACGGGGCCGAAGCTGAACTTCGGCGCGACGCCCGGGCTCGGGCCGGACCAGGGCCACAGCCTGTCGGTGTGCACCGAGACGCACGCGCAGGAGACGGCGCAGCACCTCGATGCGCTCACCGAGGAGATGCGGCGCGGGGTGCGCAAGCGGTTCCTGGTCGGCACGGGGCACGGCGCCTGCACCTGCCAGGGCGCGGCGTTCGAGTACATCGTCAACCTGGAGTTCGAGCTGCGTCAGCGTGGCGTGCGCGACAAGGCCGACATCGCGTGGATCTCGAACGAGTACGACCTCGGTGACTTCGGGATGGGCGGCATGCACCTGTCGCGCGGGGGGTACGTGACGCCGAGCAAGATCTTCACCGAGTCGCTGTTCGCCGAGCGCGGGCTGCACTGGACCACGCGCGCCCATGTGACCGGCGTCGAGCCGGGCCGCGCCCACTACGAGACCATCGATGGCGAGCAGCGCGCCATCGACTTCGACTTCGCGATGCTGCTGCCGCCGTTCGCCGGCGTGGGGTTGCAGGCCTTCGATCGGCGTGGCGCCGACATCACGGCCACGGTCTTCCAGCCGAACGGCTTCATGAAGGTCGACGCCAGCTACGCCCCCACGCCCTACGACCAGTGGTCGGCGGCCGACTGGCCACGCACCTACCAGTCGCCGGCGTACCCGAACCTGTTCGCGGCCGGCATCGCCTTCGCGCCGCCGCACGCCATCTCACGCCCGTACCAGACGCCGAGCGGCGCACCGGTCGCGCCCGCGCCGCCGCGCACGGGGATGCCGTCGGCCACGATCGGCAAGGCGGTAGCGCGCAGCGTGGTGGACATGCTCGGCGGTGCGCCCGGGCCGACGCAGCAGGCGTCGATGGCCGAGATGGGAGCCGCCTGCGTGGCCTCGGCCGGCGCCAGCCTGATCAGCGGCACGGCGGCCTCGATGACCGTCTTTCCGGTCGTACCCGATTTCGCGCGGTATCCGGAGTACGGCCGCGACCTGCGCTTCACCTTCGGCGAGGTCGGACTGGCGGGCCACTGGATCAAGGTGCTGCTCCACCACGTGTTCCTGCACAAGGCGCGCCTGCGCCCCGGCTGGCGCCTGATCCCGGAGTGACCGTCATGGAGACCACGCGTCCTGCCCCGCATCTCGACCCGGCATTCGCCACGGCGACCAGGCCCACGCGATCGACCGTGCGCCTGCGGACGTTCCTGCCGTGGCAGCTCGTCCGCTTCGCGGCGATCAACCTGAAGATGCTGCGCATCATCTGGAAGAACCACCATGGGGGGAGTCGTCGAATGCCGAATGCCGAGGGCCGAATGCCGAAGGCCTCAGGTCCAGGGCGGAAGGTCGAAGGATGAAGGGTGAACGCGGGCGTGTGCGCTCGGCGTGCCACCAGCGTTCTTTCCTGCACAGGCATTCCCTGCACACGGCAGCCGCCGTGCGCACGAACGCATTCGTGTCAGGAGGGTTCCATGAAGGAGAAGTACGTCATCCTGCGTGAATCGTCGTCGCGGCCCCGTGGGCCCGTGGCGGGTCCGTCGGGCACGGGGACGCGCGCCGGGCTCGAGGTCGAGGTCGACGAACTCGACCGCCGCGCGAGTCGGGCGGTGGCCGCGAAGAAGGACGTCCGGGCCATCGCGCCGGTCATCCCCATGCGGCTGATCAGGCCCGTGCCGCGGCCCGAGGACACGGCGCAGCCGGCGGCCGGCACCGCCTGGGGCATCACGGCCGTCAAGGCCGACGTCTCGCCGTTCGACGGGACGGACGTCGTGGTCGCGGTGCTGGACACCGGCATCGCCAACGCGCATCCGGCGTTTGCCGGCGTGACGATCGTGGAGCGCGATTTCACGGGCGAGGGCAACGGCGACACCCACGGTCACGGCACGCACTGCGCCGGCACGATCTTCGGCCGCGACGTCACCGGCACGCGGATTGGCGTGGCGCGCGGCGTGAAGAAGGCGCTCATCGGCAAGGTGCTCGGCGACAACGGCGGCGGCAGCGACGCCATCGTCAGCGCCATCAACTGGTCGATCGAGGAAGGCGCCAACGTCATCTCGATGTCGCTTGGCATCGACTTCCCGGGCTTCGTCGATTTCCTGATCGCGCAGCAGGGGCTGCCCACGGATCTGGCGACGACGATCGCGCTCGAAGGGTACCGGCAGAACGTGCTGCTGTTCGAGCGGCTCGCCTCGCTCGTGCGGGCGCGGGAAGCGTTCGGCGAGACGACGGTCATCGTGGCGGCGGCGGGCAACGAGAGCCGTCGGGACGACAACAAGGACTTCGAGATCGCGTGCAGTCCGCCGGCCGTCTCCGAGGGGCTCATCTCGGTGGCGGCGCTCGGTCAGGCCGGTGGCGCGTTGAGCGTGGCGCCGTTCAGCAACACCAACGTCATGGTCTCGGGCCCAGGTGTCGGCATCCAGTCGGCCAGGCACACCGGCGGCCTGGTCGCGATGAGCGGCACGAGCATGGCGACGCCGCATGTGGCCGGCGTGGCCGCGCTGTGGATGCAGCGCCTCGCGCAGGACGGCCCCGTGCCCGGCTCCCTGCTCAAGGCGCGGCTGGTGGCCTCGGGCACGCTCACCGGCCTCACGGGCGACTTCGACGTCGCCGACGTCGGCTCGGGCATGGTGCAGTCGCCGCTCGCGTAGATGGGTCCGACGTGACGACGGCCGGCTCGGAGAGCCGGCCCTACCCAGTTCCCGGCCGTTACCGAATCCGCTCCGAGAACTCCCCGGTCGCCGGGTCGCGAAGAATCAGCTTCGCCCGACCATCGGGGAGCAGTTCGCGCTTGATCACCAGGTGCCCTTCGAACACCTCGGGCTCGACATGCAGGCGCGGCATGTCGCCGCCCCGCCAGTCCGGCAGCGCCACGGGCTCCCACTGCCGCGACGTCGCGGATCGGTACGCGGCGTCCATCACGGCATTGACGACCACGCCGTCGTAGAACGTCTCCTGGGGAGCGCGCCCCGTCTCCATCGCCTCGAACATGTCGGTGAACATGTCCACGTAGCCCAGTTCGGCCACCTCGTCCCCCACCGGGAACAGCCAGCCCTCGGCGGTCTCGGCCTTCTCGGCCACGTAGCCGCCGCGCGGGGCCGCCGTGAACATCTCGTATCCCGTCCGCAGGAAGTGATTGAGCCAGATCGTGCCGTGCGTGCCGGCCACCTCGTCGCGCAGGTCCATGCCGCCGCGGAACGTCCAGCTCACCTCGAACTGCCCCATCGCGCCAGACGCGAACCGCACGAGTGCCACGGCGTTGTCCTCGGCCTCCACCGGGTGCACGAGGGTGTCTGCCCAGCACATCACCTCGATCGGCCGATTGCCCTTGCCGACGAAGTTCCTGATGATCTCGATGCAGTGGCAGCCGAGGTCGATGATGGCGCCACCGCCGGTCAGCCGATGATCCCAGAACCAGGCGGCGTGGGGTCCCGGATGCGCTTCGCGCGCGCGCACCCACGTGACGTCGCCGATGGCGCCGTCACGCACCGAGGCGATCGCCTTGAGGGTCTTCGGCGTGTAGCAGAGGTCCTCGAGATAGCCGGCAAACACGCCCGCGTCCTCGACCAGCGCCAGCATCCTGGCGGCTTCCTCCGCGGTCCGGCCCAGCGGCTTGGTGCACAGCACCGCCTTGCCGGCCTGCGCGGCGAGGCGCACGGCCTCCTCGTGCAGATGGTTGGGCAGGGCGATGACGACGACATCCGTGTCGGGATGCGCGATGGCAGCGGCCATGTCCGTCACCGCATGCGACACACCCCACCGCGCCGCGAAGGCCTCGGCCCGCGCAGCCGTGCGCGAGTAGATGACGTCCACGTGATCCCGACTGCGCTGGGCATGCAGCGTGCGGGTGTAGAAGTCGCCGATCAGCCCGGTCCCGAGCATCGTGATGGAGTGGCTGCGCATGGGGCATAGACTACACAACCGGGAATCGGGAATCGGGAACCGGGAACCGGGTCGGGAACCGGGAACCGGGTCGGCAACCGGGAACCGGGTCGGGCACCGGGCCACCGGGCATCGGGAGTCGCGTGTCGGGAGTCGCGTGTCGGGAGTCGCGTGTCGGGAGTCGGGAGTCGGAGCACCGTTCACGGTGCGTGCAGGTGGGCGAGCGTGAAGGCGCAGCGCGGCACACCCTGATCGGCCGCGAGCGTGAGCACGTCGCCGGCCGCCGAGGCCACGCGGGCCATCTCCGTCGCGCCACTGGTCGTCGCGAGATCAGTGGCCACCGCCTCGAACAACGTCAGCGACGACACCAGCTTGCGCGCGTCGAGGCGACTGCCCATGAGCGCCTCGAGGGACAGCGTCGCCGGCGGCGCAAGCTGGCGCCAGACGACGTCGATGGCCTGGAGCAGCCGCGTGCGCAACGCCTCGTGTGCGAGATAGGCGGTCGCCTCCTCGCGGCCGCGGATCGCAAAGCGGCGCGCGGTTGGCGACTCACCCAGCCCCGCAAGCTGCGGAAACACGTACCACACCCAATGCCCCTGCTTGCGACCAGCGCCCAACTCCGCCAGCGCGGCCTCGAGCCCGTCGTGCGCCGCGTCCTGTGCCGCGATGAAACGCGTCAGCTCACTCATCCCTTCTCCCCTTCGCCCTTCGCCCTTCACCCTTCACCCTTTGCCCTTCCGGCATTCGGCATTCGGCATTCGGCATTTCTGAATGCGGAACGGCCTGACGTCTGGCCGTTCCGCTGTACTCTGTGCGCCATGCCAGAGGTTGTCTCCCCCTCCCCAGCCGTCGTCGGCGCGCCTGCCCCGGTTGCCGTCCGCAACGTGGCCGTCGACGCCTATCGCGGCTTCGTGATGTTCCTGATGATGGCCGAGGTGCTGCGCCTGGCCAGCGTGGCTGCCGCGTATCCGGGCAGCTGGCTCATCGGCGTCGCCGCGTACCACCAGACCCACGTCGCGTGGCCATGGGCCTCGTTGCACGACCTCATCCAGCCATCCTTCTCGCTCCTGGTCGGCGTGTCGCTGGCGTATTCCTTCGCGCGGCGCGTCTCGACCGACGGGCTCGGCAAGGCCTTCGCCCATGCCGCGTGGCGTTCGCTGATCCTCATCGCCCTCGGCGTGTTCCTGCGCTCGGTGGGACGCCAGCAGACCAACTTCACCTTCGAAGACACGCTGTCGCAGATCGGGCTCGGGTATCCCTTCCTGTTCCTGCTGGCCACCCAGACGACGAAGCGGCTCTGGATCGCGCTCGGCCTCATCCTCACGGGCTACTGGCTCGCCTGGGCGCTGTACCCCGTGCCGGGCCCCGGATACGACTACGCCGCCGTCGGCGTGCCGGCCGACTGGGCGCACCACTCCTCCGGATTCATGGCGCACTGGAACAAGAACGCCAACCTCGGGCACGCCTTCGACACCTGGTTCCTGAACCTGTTCCCGCGCGAGCAGCCCTTCATCGCCAACCGCGGCGGCTATCTCACCCTGAGCTTCATCCCCACGCTCGGCACGATGATCCTCGGGCTCATCGCCGGGCGCGCGCTGCGAGCCGCATCCCCGGGCATTCCGCTCCGGTGGCTGCTCGTGACGGGATCCGCGCTCGTGGCGGGCGGGGTCGTCCTGCACGTGCTCGGCATCAATCCCGTCGTGAAGAAGATCTGGACGCCGGCGTGGACGCTGTTCAGCGGCGGCCTGTGCTACCTGCTGCTCGCGGCCTTCTCGTGGGTCATCGACATGAAGGGCTATCGACGCTGGGCGTTCCCGCTCATCGTCATCGGCCTCAACTCGATTGCCGCCTACGTCATCGCCCACGTGTGGGAAGGCTTCATCGTCTCGTCGTTCAAGACGCATCTCGGCCAGGGCATTTTCGAGACGTTCGGCACGGGTCCGGCACCGTTCGTGGAAGGGGTGGCCGTGCTGGCCATCTACTGGCTGACGCTCTACTGGATGTACCAACGCAAGCTGTTCCTGCGGATCTGATCGATAGCACGGCCGGAACTCGGCGCGGGCCGTTCGCGTCAACGGACACCATGGACGAGCCAGCGTCTGACGTACCCCCTCCTGCCACCGGACCGCGACGATGGCTGCGCTGGTGGCTGCTCGCGCTGCCGCTCGGGGTCGCCGCCGGTGTGCTGGCCGGTCGCGCGTTGGCGGCGTCGGGCACCCGATTCGAGGCGTTCAGGGACGCCTCGCCGCTGGCGCTGGTGCTCGGCCTGCCGCTGATCCTCTGGCTCGTGCTGGCCGTGCACGAAGGCGGGCACCTGATCGCCGCGCGGCTGCAAGGCTGGCCCTTCCTGCTCTTGCTCGTGGGCCCGTTGCGCGTGGTTCGCGGCACGAGCGGGCTGGTCTGGGGATTCAACCGGGCCTGGGCGACCTGGGGCGGGCTGACCGCCTCCATCCCGCCCGTGGATGAGAGGTTCCGCCGCCAGATGCTGTGCATGGTGCTGGCCGGCCCGCTCGCGAGTGTGGCGCTGGGGGCCGCCGTCCTCCTGCTGGCCCGTCGAGGCGATGCGCTGGCCGCCTTCGGGGTGGTGGGCGGCGTCACGAGTCTGCTCATCGCCGTCGTCACGCTGCTGCCGATGCAGGGGGGTGGCTACCAGAGCGACGGTGCGCAAGCGCTCGACCTGCTGCGCGGCGGAGACCTGTCCCGTCGACGCGCCAGGCGCCTCGCGCTGCTGATGCGGGGCTTCGCCGGCCTGCGTCCACGCGACACCGATCCCGCGGAGGTCCATGCCAGTCTCGACGAGACCGCGGATCCGCGGGAGCGCCTGGCGTTGTGGACGGTGCTGCTGCACATCGCGATGGACCGGGGGGCGGTCGAGGACGGCGCGCGAGCCGCGCACGAGGTCGCCGCCCTGTACCACCACTTCCCCGACGGCATGCGTCAGATGGTGGCGCTGGACCTCGCCTGGTTCTTCGGCCGCCATGCCGGGGCGGCGACCGACGCCGCCGCATGGCTCGCGCAGTCGGCTGGCGGCTTCGTGGACCCCTTTCAGCGCCCCCTGGCCGAGGCCGGGCTCGCGTGGGCCGAAGGACGCCTGGAGGACGCCCGGCGTGCCGCCGCACACGCCCGCGGGTTGCTGCCCCGTGCCATGGATCCGGGCGTCGCCGCCGCGATGACGGATCAGCTCGCGGCGTTGGACCGCGATCTGGACGCCCGCCAGCGGCGCCTACCAGTCCCGTAGCCACGCACACCTCGCAGCGCGACTAGGCGACCCGCTGCCAGCCGCAGCAGACGAAGGGCTGCTCCACGCCAGCCGGCGTCCGGTGCCGGAAGCGCCCGGCCGACACCAGGTCGAAGTCCTCCGACAGGATGTGCGACAGCGCCTCGAGCGTGCGCCGCACCACCGGCAGGCCACCGCACGTCTCGGGTCCGCTGGCGTCGAACGCCGACAGGATCACGTGTCCGCCGTGCGCGACCGACGCCCGCACGCGCGAGAGATACGCCTGCTGAGAGGCCGACGATGTGAGGAAATGGAAGACCGCGCGGTCGTGCCACACCGCGAACGGCGCGCGCGCCCACGGGAGGGCCGTGCCCGCCTCGAACGGCGCGCCGACATCGTCCTGAACCCAGTCCACGACAGAGGCGGCGGCGCCGAGTCGAGTGCGGGCGATCTGCAGGCCGGTCCCGGCGATGTCCACCAGCGTGATGTTGCGATAGCCGCGCTCGATCAACAGGTCCACGAGACGGGCATCGCCGCCGCCCACGTCGACGATGGGCGAGTCCACCCACGCGGCCACGTCGACGATGGCCTCGAGCGAGCGCGAGGGCGACGCTTCGTACCAGGGCCGCTCCTCGGGCAGGGTGCCGCGATAGAGCGCGTCCCAATGGTGTGCGACCGACGACGGGGGCGACGCCGACGCATCCATGGCGTCAGTATGGGCCACGCGGGGTGTCCCTCAGATGTACCGGAACCCGGTGGACGCCTGGCGCCGCGAGATGCGCCATCGGACACCGGCCCAGAACCCGAGGCCGTACCCGACGAGGACGGCGCCCGCCGCGATGGATCCGGCAATCCCGGCGCCCGCGGCCCACCCGGCCTGCCCACCCCAGCTGATCCAGGCCTGCCATGTGCGCCATGCGCCGTAGGCGAGACGCGCCACCACCATGCTGGTCAGCACACCGACGAGCCAGCGGTTGGGGCGGAAGTAGAGGACGTCCCGGCGCTTCTCCCAGACGCTCAGGGACAGCCCGATGAGACCGAGCAGCACGCCCCCGCCCAGCGCCACGACCGTCACCGGCAGCGCCCTGGGCACCCACAGCCCCATGACTGTCGAGGTCACGACCAGGACCGCGGCGGACACGAGGAAGCCAACCGTGTTCAGCGTGGCGACCCAGGCGCGCGCAGGTCGCTCGGCCGTGCCGACCCGATACCGCTGGACGATGGACACCGGCAGCAGGACGAGCGGCAGCAGAAAGGCGAGCGCCACGAGCCCGAGAACCAGAATTGGCACACGACCAGCGTACGCGCACGGGGTCGGCGCTACCAGCACAACGTTGGTCGCATCGAGCGCGCGTCATGCCGATGTCGCGACCACCTCGCGCACCTTGCGCCACAGCTCATCAGGCGTGAAGGGCTTCTGCAGGAAGGGCGCGCCCTGCTCGATCCCTTCGCGAAGCAGGACGTCCTCGGTGTGCCCCGACATGAACAGCGCCTTCAGCGCCGGGCGTGTGGCCGCCGCCCGCAGCCAGAGGTCACGGCCGCCGATGTCGGGCAGCACGACGTCGGTCAACAGCAGGGCGATGGCGACCGGCGACGCGATGATGTCGAGCGCCTGCTGGCCGCTGGGGGCCTCGATCACCGAGTAGCCGCGCGACTCCAGCAGCGCCCGCGTCAGCCGCAGCACACTCTCTTCATCCTCCACCACCAGGATGGTGCCGCTGGCGTGCCACGCCGGATCGCGCGTCGCGCCGGCGCCGTTGGCGCCGCCGTCCGACGGTTCGGACGCGACGGGCAGCCAGACGTCGAAGCGCGTGCCGCGCCCGGGCGTCGACTCGCAGGCGATGGCGCCCCCGCTCTGCTGGACGATGCCGAGCACGGTCGCGAGGCCCAGACCGGCGCCGCGGCTGACGTCCTTGGTCGTGAAGAACGGCTCGAACAGATGCGAGCGTGCCTCGGCGTCCATGCCGATGCCATCGTCGGCCACGCTCAGTTGCGCGTACGCGCCCGGACGCAGGTCACGCGATGCCGCCTGCTCGTCGTCCATGACGATCGGCGCGGTGGCGAGCGTGATGGTGCCGCCACCCGGCATCGCGTCCCGGGCGTTGAGCGCGAGGTTCATCACGACACGCCCGATCTCGGCCGGATCGGCCCGCACGGCACCGACCTCGAAATCGCAGTCCAGGCGGATCCGGATCCGTTCGTCGAGCAGGCGACGCAGCATGCGATCGAACTCGACCAGCAGCGGGTTCAGCGCGAACACCTTCGGCTGCAGAATCTTGCGGCGGCTGAAGGCCAGCAACTGCTCGGTCAGCGCCGCCGCCCGGCCGGCTGCCTGCTCGATGTGCGCGACCTGCTCGCAGGCCTCGTGGTCGTCAACGAGCGTGTGCGACAGCAGGCTGCAGTAGCCGACGACCACCGTCAGAAGGTTGTTGAAGTCGTGCGCCGCCTGTCGCCGCTGCTCCTCGCTGCGATGCAGGGCGACTTCCATGGCCCGGTGGGCCGTGATGTCGTCGAGGGTCAGCAACACCATCGCCCGCCCCGCCAGCCGGCGCCCGCTCACCAGCAGCGTCCGCGCCTCGCGGCCCTGGGGTCCGCGTTCGATCTCGACTTCGTCGAACGGCCGCCGTCGGCAATCAGCGCCTGCAGCAGACCGTGCAACTGGGGGATGTCCCAGGCGCCGCCGTCCCCAGCGGCGAGCGGACGCCCCTCCATGCTCGCGGCGTCGGCGCCGAACGCCCGCGTGAACGAGGCGTTGACGTTGCGGACGATGCAGTCCTCGTCGACGACGACGAGCGGCGCGCGCACGGTCTCGATGATCGACCGGCCGAGATCCCGCGCCGCGGTCAGCGCCACGTTGCGCGCTTCCAGGTCGCGGTTGACCGTGATCAGCTCTTCATTGGTCGAGAGCAGCTCTTCCTTCGCCGTCTCCAGTTCCTCGGCCAGGCAATGGAGCTCCTCGTTGCTGGAGAGCGCGTCCTCGGTGACCTGCTGGTTGGCCACATCCGAGCTCGCATGCGAGGCGATCACCTCGATGACGTGCTGTTGCGCGAGGGCGAGCGCGCTGGACAGCCGCACGGTCCGCCGCTCCGCGTCCGCCAGCTGGCTGGCGAGCGGAGCCGTCGACTCGACGGCGGCGGCCGCGTCGGCGGGCTCGAGCGTGATGAGGTAGGCACGGCGGCCGGCCTGGCCGAGCGGCACCACGTCGACATCGAAATGATGGTCGAGGAGGTCGTGGTGCACCGTGACGTGCTCGCGACGCTCGGGCTGCCCCGACGCCGCCGCGGCTCGTACCACAGCCTCGATCTCGCGGAACAGCCCGATGTCGGCGACGAGCCTGACCAGGTGATGACTGGCCGGTCCGGCCGACAGGGCGAGCAGGGGTGACGGCCGTCCCCGGATCTCCAGCACGTACAGGTGCTCGTCCACCAGCACGCTCGGCGGGCTGTACCTCGACAGCAACAGCATGTAGGCCTGGCGGTCGACATCCGGCTCACCGCCGCTCGAGGCCTCGTCGATCGGTGGCGGCACGATGGCGGCCCGTCGCGTCGACAGCGACGGCGCGGCCTGACGCCCGGCGCGACGCACGCCCGATCGCCGGGCGTAGAGACGGAACCGCGGCTCGACCAGCGTGAAGAGCTCGGGAAAGTGCGCGCTTTCGGAATGGCCGAGTACCAGGAAGCCAGGGTCGCGCAGGGCGTAGTGGAACAGCGGGATGATGGCGCGCTGGACGGTATCGAGATAGATGAGGACGTTGCGGCAACTGATCAGGTCGAGCCGCGAGAACGGAGGATCGTCGAGCAGGTTGTGTCGGCTGAAGATGCACTGCTCGCGCAGCGCCCGCGCCACCTGGTAGCCGTCGTCGACGCGCGTGAAGTAGTGGCGCAACCGCCGGTCGTCGACGTCGGCGGCGATGCTGGTCGGATACCTGGCGGTGCGGGCGGTCTCGATCGCCTGGTCACTGATGTCGGAGGCGAACATCTGGACCGGCAGTCGCAGGCCCTGCGCGTCCTGGTACTCGTCGAGCGCAATCAGGATCGAGCGGTGGTGGGGACCGGCGAGGCCGCCCTGGCGGTCAGCCCGTGAATGGCGTCGGCAATGGCCTCGGGAGGCATGACGGCATCGGCGCCGCCGGCAGAGGCGGCCGACATCGGCATGCCGCGGAACTCGGCCGAGGCGGGGTCCTGGGCGAACGTGAAGCCGCCCGCCGCCTTGATCGCCAGCAGCCCCGCCGTGCCATCGGCGCCCGTGCCCGACAGGACGACGCCGACGGCGCGTGGGCCGCAGTCCTCGGCGAGCGATCGAAAGAGGAGGTCGATCGGTGATTGCGGTCCGGTGCTGGACGGGCGCGGACGCAGCCGCAGCACCCCGCCGACCAGCGTGACCTCGTGGCCAGGAGGCAGCACCGACACCGTGCCGGGTGCCGGCGCGATGCCATCCGTGATGGCCACCACCGGCATGGCTGAGACTCGACCCAGCAGGTCGGCGAGGTGGCTGGCGTGGTCGGCCTGCAGATGCTGCACGACGACGAAGGCGGCGCGTGACTCGGCGGGCAGGCGGGCGAGCAACACCGACAACGGATCCAGGCCACCGGCGGAGGCGCCGATGCCGACGATCAGGGGCAGCGTGGCCGTCGGTGGCAGCCCAGCGCTGGTCTCCGCCGCCGCAGCGTCGGAGGGTGGCTCGTCCATGACCGCCTCCTGGAGTGAAGTCGGTGGGAGCCTATCACCTGGGTGGCGGCGGTGGCTGTCCCATCGGAAACACCCGGACGGGCCGTTGCCACGGCGCAGTCATCGTGTCGGGGAGCCTGAAGACCTCGCCGTCGCGGTTGGCGATGTAGATGTGGGACACCGAGGGCTGTCTGGCGTCACCGTCGGCCCAGATGGCCGCCAGGTCCGCGTGAGCGTGGAGAGGTTTGCGGGCGTACGAGTGATTGCGCGCGCTGCCGGCCGTCATCGTGCGCGTCCGTGCCCAGTCGGCCCCAGCCGTCCGACTCGTCCACAGCACCATCTCGCCGCCCGTGCCGAAGGGTTGCGGCCCCGGGTCGGTGGGGGCCATCACACGCCACTCGCCGTCGGCCTCGATCACCAGCGACCCGTGGTCGTAGTTGTGGTCCGAGTCGGTGACGCGTCGATGCTGCCACGTCGTGCCGGTCCAGTGGGCGGTGAACCAGGTGAACGGTCCGCTGTCCGGGCCGGGGCGGTAGCCGCGCGACGTCAGGTACAGGATGACCGGGCGTCCCTCGGCGTCGAAGGCCAGGTCCTTGAGGTAGACACTGCGGTCGAGCGCCACCGAATCCAGGACACGCGATACGTGCGCGACGTCGGTCACGGGCAGGGTGACGCGGCGCCCGTCGACGGTCGTCCAGGTGCGTCCCGCGTCCGGCGTCTCGAGGTAGTAGATGTTGGAGCGGTAGTTCATCCCCGTGCCGGCGCGTCCGGTCGACGGATGCATGTCGAACGCCGTCGCCACGCGGTCACCGATCGGCCAGGAGATCTGGTAGTCCCCCATCTGGACGTGGGCGAGTTTCTCTGGCGTGCTCCACGCGCGCCCGTCACCCGATCGACTCGCGTAGAGCGACCGCTGGCCCTGCTGGTAGCGGGTGTGCAGGAAGAGGAACTCGGCGCGTCCGGGCAGGTACCACGGCTGCGGGTACGAGAAATTCGTGGTGTCGATCAGCTCCCAGGCGCCGATGTCGTGCGGGCGCACGGACCGGTGGACATACGCCGGACGCGACGTGCCATGTGCGGCAGAGAAGACCCACAGATGTCCGGCACCGTCGATCGACAGCACCGGGTTGTCGTGGGCATCTTCGGTCTGCTTGTCGAGCAGCATCGTCGGCCGCGACACCATGCCGGTGCGGTGGTCGAAGGCACCGACCAGATGCTGCAGGCGATCGCGCGACTCCGACACCTGCCCGCCCGATCCGCCGAGCACGAAGAAGGTCTTCGCCACGGCCGGCGCGTAGATGGCCACCGGCGCATGCCACTGCGGGTAGGTGGCAAACCCGCCCGAGTACTTGTAGACGTACTCCCCGCCCACCTTCTCGTTCATGTACCAGATGCCGCGATAGCCGACGGCGACGGGGCGCTGGTCGGTCGACTGCGCGACGGCGAGCAGGAGCGCGAGGGCGAGGATCAGCGGCATGACGGTCTAGGGCGCCGCGGACGCCACCACCTGGTGGTACAGCGCCATGTAGTACGGCAGGAGGAACGACGTGCCATCGGCGAGGCGTGTGCCGCGGCCCTTGTGGTCGAGCACGTACGGGTCGACGTTCCAGTGGAAGACCATGCGTTCGTCCACCGGCAGCACCTTGCCGTCGATCGCGCGCACCCCGAGCGGCGCCTCGGCGTCGGGCCGGATGTGTGGCGCGATCGGACGCAGATCGCGACGATGGGCGTTCTCGAGGCCGTGGTCGACGAGATCCAGCGGGAAGCGGCGCAGGGTGTCGATCGTGTCGTCACGCCAGGCCGACTCGGGCAGGGTCAGCGACTCGACCTCGAACGCGGTGGTGAAGGTCTCGCCCCGCAACGACACGGCCGCGACGAGGTTGAAGAAGGGATTGCGCTCGGGCCGTTCCAGCTGCCAGTACGCGTGCAGCGACCTGGCCGCTGCCGCACGGACGACGGGATCCCGCTCGTACTTGAGCAGGTGGTAGTAGTTCATGAAGGCCATCTCGTCGTCGGACTGGTTGCCGCCGCCGACGCCCGCCGTGACCTTGGGATGCAGCAGGTTCATCGCATAGCCGTGCCTGGTCACCAGGTCGCGGGCCGCGGTGTCGTAGCGCGCGTCGCCGGTGACGTGATGCGCGATGCGCAGGTAGGTCAGCATCGACAGGCTGTTGAGCCCGCGTTCGTCGGCCCACTGGAGGTGGCCGTTGAGGGCCGACGGCCCGAAGACACCCCAGCGCGTCGGCGCGCCGTCGTGATCGACGAGCGTGTAGTCGTGGGCCAGCAGATGATCGGTGATGCGGCGCACCACCGCCGCCACTTCCGCACGCTCGGCATCGTCACGTGCCACGAGATCGTGGTAGAGCGCGTGGAAGAAGTAGTGACCATCGAGTTCGTCCGAGCTCGTGTCGGACTTCCAGTACCACTGGCCGTCGGCGCTGCGCGGCCAGCGCGGTGTGATGACCTTCCACGCCCTGTCGCGCGACTGCTGCCGTCGCCTGTCGTGCTCGGGGCTGTCCTGGACGTTGGGGTCGGGACCACTGGTGGGCAGGATGCTGCGCGCCGGGAAGCCGTCGGGCGGCGGATGGGAGCCACCCTGCGGGACGTCCACCAGGAAGCGCAGCGCCTCGAAGGCACGCCGGGCGCGGGCCCGGGCCTCGGGGCGCTTCGTCGCGCCGTAGGCGAAGGCCTGCGCGGCGCCGTACATGCCGGTCCACAGGCCGTCGTTGTCGTTGTCGGTCGTGAACGCCGTGGCGCGATCGCCGGGCGTCTTCAGGTGCGCCTCGACGACATAGCCGTACGGCGTGCGGCGATGGTGGCGATCGATGTCGGCCTCGAACATCGCGGCCTTGTCCGCGAGGGTCGTCGCGCGCGGCGCGATGCCGCCTCTTCCCGCGGGCGTATCGAACCAGGCCGTGCCGTCGGCGTCCACCGAGACGGCGCGCACCTCGTCGTGGGGCAACCAGCGCCGCCCCTGCCGATACTCGATGGTGCCGTCGGGCGCGAGGCGGATGGCGCCCCGGCGGGTGCCGATCCACATCGAGCCATCGGGGCTTGCCGCCATCGACGTCAGGTCGAGCACCGGCAGACCGCGCCCGGGGTCGATGAAACGCCAGGCGCCCTCGCGCTCACGCACGCCGACGCCCTGGGGCGAGGCGAACCAGAGGCGGCCGCCGGCATCCCAGGCGATGGCGATGATGGCCGACGGATCCCAGCCCTCCTCGGCGTTGCGCAGGACGAGGGGCTGCCAGCGCCCCTCACGCCACTCGAGCAGGCGCGCGCCACTGACGGCCGCGTGCCGTCCGTCCGTACTCGACGCGACCAGCGAGGCCCCGGCGGGCAGGCCTGGGGGCACCGGCGACGCCGGCGGTGCCGAGGACGTGCGTCCGGCGGCTGGCACCGCGCGTTGCTGCGGGTAGGCGGTATCTGGCAGCGGCTGCGCGGTGGCCGACCGCAGGCACGCCGTGCACAACAGCAGCCCGGCCCACCGCAGGCGGCCGCTCACGAA
>NZ_JALHPM010000044.1:0-40074 GCF_022842525.1 Luteitalea sp. | reverse complement strand
CCCGCGGGGGGGTGGGGCGGGCGCCCCGCGCGGGCCGTGGGTGTCGGTTTGCGGCCGGCGCGCAGCGCCGGCCCTACCCACCGATCAGAACTGGAACCGCACGCTCAGCTGGATGTCGCGACGGTTGCCGTCCTTGGACGTGATGCGACCGAAGTTGCCGCTCAGCGGGTCGCTCGTGATGCCACCCAGGTTCGGGTGGTTGAGGAAGTTGAAGGCCTCGGCGCGCAGCTGGACGCGGCGCGAACCGCCGACGTTGAAGTTCTTGAACAGCGCGAGGTCCCACTGCATCTCGCCCGGGTTGTAGTAGGCGTTGCGCGGCGAGTTGCCGAACGTGCCGTTGGCGGGACGGACGAACACGCTCGTGTCCATGGCGACCGAGCCCGGCGTGCCGTCGTACAGCTGGAAGTTGATGTTCGCGTTGCCCGTCTGGCTCCACGGCTGACCGAAGCCCACGTCACCCACACCCGCGATGTCCTGCGAGGACTGGCCGACCGTGAACGGCGTGCCCGAGCGCATGAACGTCGAGCCCGAGATCTGCCAGCCACCGAGGATGTTGCTGAGCAACGAGTCCTGCTCGCGGAAGAACGGCAGGTCGTAGATGTAGTACAGCGCCAGCACGTGACGGCGATCGAAGTTCGACGCGCCCTGATACAGGGTGTCGTCGTAGGTGTTCCACAGCACGTTGCGCTTGTCCGACGCGTTGTCGGTCGACTTGCTCAGCGTGTAGGCGAACCCGAACTTGAAGCCGTTCGTGTAGCGACGGTCGGCCGAGATCTGCAGCGAGTTGTAGATCGACTTGCCGGCGTTCTCCGAGAGACGAATGACGCCGTAGCCGGCGAACGGACGCAGGGCCGCGATGTTGACGCCCGGGTTGGCCTGCAGGGTACCGGCCTGCAGCTGATTCAGGTTGCGCTCGCGCTGCAGGTAGAGACCGCGACGACCGACGTAGGCGACATCGAGGATGAAGCCGAGCGGAATCTCGCGCTGCACGCCGCCCGACCACATGTACGAGGTCGGGTGCTTGAAGACGAGATCCTGCGCCGTGGCGCCGATGGGCAGGTTGCCCGGGTTGACGCCGACGCCGGCCGGATTGTCGGCCGAGCCGTTGGAGATCGTCGCCTGCGGCTGGAACGGCACGTTGCCGCCGAGCAGCGTCGAGTCGTTCAGCGTGACGCGGTTGTGGAACATGCCGGCGCTGGAGCGCAGCACGGTCTTCTCGTTCAGCTGGTAGGACATGCCGAGACGCGGCTCGAACACGTTGCCGTGCGTCTCCGAGAAGCCACGGGGCTGCCCGGTGAAGAGACGCGGCACGTTCGGGTCACTGGCGACCGTCGCATCGAGCCCCTCACCGAGGAAGCCGTTGCCCGGCAGCATCAGGCCGTTGTAGCGCACGCCACCCGAGAGGGTGCCATTGGCCGGGTTGACCGTCGGCGCGAAGGCCGGGTTGTAGGCACTGGCCGCGAACGTCGAGATGTTGTTCGTGGTCGAGTACCAGGGCGGCCAGTAGACGTAGCGCACACCACCTTCGACCGTCAGCTTGGCGGTCGGGCGCCACGAGTCCTGGATGAAGGCATCCACCGCCAGGGAACGCCACTTGGTCAGGTTGCGCTGGCCGAGTTCGGCGTAGTTGTTGAACAGGCCCAGGGCGACATTGGAGATGGCCGTGCCGGTGGCGTTGGTGCGGCTGTCCTGGAACTCGAAGCGGCCGTTCTGGTTGTTCGTGCTCCCGGGGACGGCAGACACATTGATCTGGTCGAAGTCGTCCTGGCCGGAGTACTCGAACTGGATGCCCGCCTTGAACGTGTGACGACCGCGCACCAGCGTGCTGACGTTCTGGATCGTGTGAATCGGGCCCGACGAGAACGCCGGATACGGACCGCCGTCGATTTCCGAGAAGTTGCTGATCGAGATCGTCGGGATCTTGTCGACGATTTCCTTCTCCTGGAACACGTACGGGTAGTTGATGCCGCGCGTGCTGCGCTGGAAGGCGCCGCCCTCGAAGACGTTGATGAACACGTCGTCCTTCGAGTACGTGTAGGTCAGTTCATTGACCCAGTTGCTCGTGAGCGTCGTCGTCCACGAGGCGGTCTGCGTGAAGTTCGGGCGCTCCCAGTCGGTGCGCGCGAACGGGAAGCTGCCGCGGAAGGCGTCGACCGCGACCCAGTTGTACCGCGAGAAGCGGTAGTTGATCTGGTTGCTGGCGTTCGGACGGAAGTCGAAGCGGATGTTGTCCTTGCGCTGATCCTGCGGGTTCGGGCTGTTCTGGATCAGGTTGGCCGAGCCCTGACGGAAGCCGGCCGTCGGCTCCGGATACGTGTTCAACATCGCCAGGCCGTTGGCCGACAGACGGTTGGCCGGGGTGATGTTGCCCGGGAACGGCTGGCCGGTCAGCGGGTCGATGATCAGGCGGACGCCGTTGATGAACCCGTTGTTCGGGTCGAGCAGTTCGCTGAAGTTGCCCTGCCGCATCAGCATCGTCGGCACGGTCGCGGTGTTGGTGGCGACCTGGAAGAAGTTCACCCACTCCTGCGCGCCGAAGAAGAACAACCTGTTCTTCAGGATCGGACCGCCGAAGGCGTAGCCGTACTGCTTGAAGTCGAACGGCGCCGGGCCGCTGTTCTCCGTCGCGTTGGTGCTGCGGTTGCGGGCCCAGGTGTTGGCCTGCAGCGATTCGTCGCGGTAGACGAAGGTGCCGCTGCCGCTGAAGCGGTTGCTGCCGCTCTTGGTGACCATGCGGATCTGGCCGCCGCTGGCGCGCCCGAACTCCGGCATGTAGTTGCCCGTCAGGACCTGCACTTCCTGCAGCGCATCGACGTTCTGCACGCCGACGATGGCGCCCGACGAGCGGGTGCGGATGGCCGTGGCGCCGTCCACCGTGATGTTGTTCTCGTCCGAACGGCTGCCGTTGATGTTGAAGCCGCCGTTGCCGAGGTTGGAGAAGCCGTAGTTGTTGAACGACCCGCCGCTGACGCCGGCCTTGAGGCCCGCCACGCCAATCGGGTTGCGCCCGTTGAACGAGAGCTGCTCGATGTCCTTGGCTTCGACCGTCTTGCGGAGCGCCACGTCGGTCTGCAGCAGCGCCGCTTCGGCCGTGACCGTCACTTCTTCCGACAGGTCACCGGTCTCGAGCGTGAGGTCCATCGTGATGGAGCCCGCCGCGTCCAGCTGCACGCCGGTGCGCGTGCTCTTCTTGAAGCCCTGCAACTCGGCGCTGATCGTGTACTGCCCCGGCTGCAACTGGTTCAGGATGTAGAAGCCGGAGTCATCGGTGACGGTGACCTCGGCCTGGTTGGTGGCCTGGTTGGTGGCCGTCACGGTGACCCCAGGCATGACGCCGCCTTGCTGGTCCTTGACGGTGCCGGCAACGCGGCTGCGTTCGAACTGCGCGAACGCAGGCGTACCGACGAGCAGCAGCACCGCACATGCCATCAGGCATTGCAGGCTCCTCCTCACGTGGAGCTTCCCCATAAGTGCATTCCTTCCTTGTGTCGTGTGTCGAGGCTTGGCCTCGACCTGCCCGGGCGGCACACACCAGCCATCCCTGCGCCCCAGCGGCGCCGTGCCGGGAACGGCCGCAACTGCCAGGCGCGTCGGGCAACCACCGCGCACGGCAGAATCTGTTCTCGCGTCCTGCGACTACTTGTGTCTCCACTCCCTCGCATGGCGCTGCCCACACAGTGACTCGCGGCAGGCGCGCCGGTGGTCGCGTGCTAGGGCCCTCGAAGCCGTCAAACGGCGTGTTCGCAGGAGCATGGAGTGAAGTGAACCCCAATGGGTGTAACACAGCCACTCTGCATGGTCAAGAACCACATCTCGCCCTCCGCAACACCACTCCGACCAAGTGGGATGACCTCTTCCATGACGGCTTGCGCGCAATACGCCGTATGTAGTACTTCTGCGGCCGCAAAGAGAGGCTGATTTCTGTTGCGGTGGTCCGACCACGCGCGTGCCCGCGGCTGCCGCGGGCACGTGAGGTGCCGTCGCGCGCTCGCCATCGACATGGCGCGAATCGCCTCCTGATTCCCGACGAGGGCCCGATGCCAGACCGACGACAATTCCTGCACGCGGCCGGCATGACCGCCGCCGCTGCCACGCTGCCCGCCCGTAGTTACGCTCGTATCCTCGGCGCCAACGACCGCGTCCGCGTCGGCATCGTCGGCTTCTCCGATCGCTGTCGCGGCAGTCTCATTCCTGCGTTTCAGAAACATGCGGCCGATCTCAATTTCGAACTTGTTGCCGTCTCCGACATCTGGAGTCTCCGGCGCGACGCCGGCAGCGCCGCGCTGCAGAAGCTCGGACAGAGTGCGCCGATCGTGTGTCGGAACAACGACGAACTCTACGCGCGCAAGGATGTCGACGCCGTGCTGGTCGCGACCGCCGACTTCCAGCACGCGCAGCATGGCGTCGAAGCGGTCCGCGCCGGGCGCGATGCCTATGTCGAGAAGCCCATGGCCAACACCATGGACGATGCGCGCGCCCTCCTGAAGGCCGTCAAGGACACGGGCAAGGTCGTCCAGATCGGCACGCAGCGCCGCAGCGCGAAGAACTACCAGCAGGCCCACGAGTACCTGAGGTCCGGCAAGTTCGGCGACATCGTCGCCGTGGAGATGACCTGGAACGTCAACCAGCCGGGACGCTGGCGCCGGCCAGGTCTGGTCGGCAAGTTGCGCCAGGAAGACACCGACTGGAACCGGTATCTGCTGAACCGCCCGAAAGAGGCCTTCGACCCGCGCAAGTACCTCGAGTTCCGCCTGTTCTGGCCGTACTCGTCGGGCATCCCGGACCAGTGGCTGGTGCACCAGATCGACACGGTGCACTGGTTTACGGGCTACCCCAGGCCGCGCAGCGTCGTGGCCAACGGCGGCATCTACCTGTGGCAGGATGGCCGCCGCAACTGGGATACCTTCACGGGGGTCTACGACTACGGCCCGCTGGATGACCCGAAGAAGGGCTTCCAGGTGATCTACAGCTCCCGCATGACCAATGCCGCGGGGGACGTGAAGGAGTACTACTACTCCAACGGCGGCATGCTCGATCTCGACAAGAACACCGTCACCGACACCGGCGGCCTGCGGGAGAACCACGCCAAGGCCATGGGACTGCAGGCCAACCTGCTGCCGTCCATGTCGATCGCGGAAGCGGCCGCCACGACGACGGCCGCCGACACCGGCGCCGACGATGCGACGTCGGCCAACATGCGGAACTGGATGGAGTGCGTCCGCAGCCGCAAGACGCCGAACGCCAGCGTCGACGCGGGGTACAGTCACTCGGTGGCGCTGTGCATGACGATCGCCGCCATCCAGACCGGCCAACGCGTCACCTTCGACGATGCCACGCAGGACGTGGTCATCGGTGGGCAAGGAGTGTCCAGTGCAGCACGACGTTGATTTGAGGGTAGGGCCGGCTCTCCGAGCCGGCCAGACGACGCAGACGGCCCGCTCGGAGAGCGGGCCCTACCCCATGCTGGCGGCGGCCCTCGCGGCCGCCATCGCCATCGGAGGCGTCGCCGTGACGGCCCAAGCCCCCAAGGTCGCCATCAAGAGCATGCCGGCCGAGAAGAAGGTCGAAGTCACCGTCGACGGCAAGCCCTTCACCGCCTACATCTGGCCGGACTCGCTCGAGAAGCCGGTGCTGTACCCGATCCGCACCGCCGCCGGGACGGTGATCACCCGCGGCTTTCCGCCACTCGGCAACGAGCGACAGGACCACCCGCATCACGTCGGGCTCTGGTTCAACTACGGCGACGTCGACGGCTTCGACTTCTGGAACAACTCCGACGCCATCAAGCCCGATCAGAAGGTGAAGATGGGATCGGTCGAACACCGTGAGGTGGTGTCGGCCGAGAGCAAGGGCGACCACGCCGTCCTGACGGTGAAGGCCGACTGGGTCTCGGGTGACGGCAAGACGCGCCTGCACGAGACCACCACCTTCACGTTTCGTGCGGCAGTTGGCGGTGTGCGGATGATCGACCGCGTCACGTCGCTGGCGGCGGCCAAAGGCACCGGGACCGTCAAGCTGCCCGACAACAAGGAAGGCGCGCTCGGCCTGCGCGTCATCCGCGCGCTCGAGGATCCCGCCGAGAAGGGCGGCGAGTTCAAGGACGCCGCCGGCCGCGTGACCAAGATGGCCAACATGGACATGAGCGGCGTCACCGGGCAGTACCTGAGCAGCGAAGGCAAGGTCGGCAAGGACGTCTGGGGCACCCGGGGCGCCTGGACGAAGCTGAGCGGCACCGTCAGCGGCAAGCCCGTGACGGTGGCCATGCTCGATGCGCCCGGCAACCCCGGCTATCCCACCTACTGGCACGCCCGGGGGTACGGGTTGTTCGCGGCCAACCCGCTCGGGCAGGCGGCGCTCAGCAACAACAAGGACACGCTGAATTTCTCGATCACCGAAGGCACGCCCGCGACCTTCCGCTACCGGATCCTGGTCCTCGACGCCACCCCCACAGCCGCCGAGATGGAGACGTATGCCGCCGCCTGGGCGTCAACCAGTGGCGGGTCCGCAGCGTCTGGTAAATAGCGACGCTTCCCGGAGGCGGCCCGCTGACAGGACGGGCCGCCATCAGTGTCGGACTTGTCCTACAGTCGGGGCGCCTGTACGCTGTGAAGGCTGGCCACGAGCCTGCGAACTTCGAGGACGCAAGAACGATGCTGAATGCACGGACGGTAGGCACCGCGTGTCTCGCGCTGGTGATGATGGTGGGGACGGGCAGTTCGCTGCTGATGGCGCAGGCAGGGAAGAAGAAAGCCGCGGCCAAGGCCGCCGGCCCAGTGCCGACGGCGGCCGAAATCGAGTCGGCCGAAGAGATCTACAAGACCAAGTGCGCCGTCTGCCACACGATGGACGGCAACTCGCCCATCCCGAACATGAACTTCTCGGATGGCGAATGGCGTCACGGCTCCACCGTCAAGGACGTGATGTCCACCATCTCGAACGGGGTCCAGGGCACGGCGATGATGCCCTTCAAGACGTCGTTCAGCGAGGGCGAGATTGCCGCCCTGGCCCGCAAGGTCCGCAGCTTCGACCCCAAGCTGAAATAATGCGCGCGTCCGCATGACCATGGGTAGGGCCGGCTCTCCGAGCCGGCCGTCTGCGCCAGGTCGACGGTGACGGCCCGCTCGGAGAGCGGGCCCTACCCCATCACATCTCGAACGCAATCACGGTGTCGTACTCGTCGCGGGCCTGCGGGTCCAGCGTCAGCAGCAGCGTGCCGTCAGGTTGCACGCGGTAGGGCACGGCCGCACCCGACTTCAGGTAGCGGGCGGCCTTCGGCGTGGCGCCGAGTGACGGCAGGGCCAGCGCGGCATCCTGCCACTCGAGGACGTGCACGTAGACCGTGTTTCCCTTCTTCGTCGTGACGCCCCACGATCGCGGCGCCATCGGCCCCTGACGAGTGCCGTAGATCGAGGGGCCATGCACCTGCAGCCACTGCCCCATCTGCCGCAGGCGCTCGGCGTGCTCGGGCTGGATGCGGCCGTCGGGCATCGGGCCGACGTTGAGCAGGAAGTTGGCGTCGGCGCCGGCCGCGCGCACCAGGTACTGCACGAGTTCCCTCGTGCTCTTGTGCCGACGGTCCTGCAGGTTGAAGCCCCAGGCGCCGTTGATCGTCTCGCAGGTCTCTCGGGGCAGCGCGCCAATCGCGGTGGTGTTGAACCCGGCGGTGTTCGCCCCCGGCAGGTCCTTCTCGAACATCTGGAAGTCCTCGCCGGGGAACGGCAGCTGGTGATGATTGCTGCCGACCAACGCCGCCGGCTGCAGGCGGTGAATCAGCTGGTACGTCCGGGCCAGCTGCCAGTCCTCGCCAGGCTTGTCCCACTGGCCGTCGAACCAGATGCCGCCGATCGGCCCGTAGTTGGTCAGCAGCTCGGTCAGCTGGGTGTCCATGTAGCGAAGGTAGGCGTCGAAGTCCCCTGACTCTGGCCGCTCCGACGCGCGTCCCGTGCGCCCGCGCGGGAAGTAGTCGGGATGACGCCAGTCCAGTTGCGAGTGGTAGAAGAAGACCGTGATGCCCTCCTTGCGCGCCTCCTCGACCAACGCCTTGATGACGTCCTTGCCGTACGGCGTCCGGTCGACGATGTCGTAGTCGGAGACCTTCGAGTCGAACATCGCGAAGCCGTCATGGTGTTTGCTGGTGATCGTGATGTAGCGCATGCCGGCGGCCTTGGCGATGCGCACCCACTCGGCCGCGTCATAGCCGATCGGGTTGAAGAACGCCGGCAGCTTCTCGTAGGTCGACGCCGGGATGCTCTGGTTGTGCATCACCCACTCGCCGTCGCCGAGCACGCTGTAGACGCCCCAGTGGATGAACAGCCCGAAGCGCGCATCCTGGAACCACTCGCGCGCGGCGAGGTTCTCCGGCGTCGGCGTGTAGGTGTAGCCGCTCCGCCGATTGATGTCGTCGCCCTCTGGTGGCTGTGCCGCCGCCAGAGTCGGGAGGAAGGCGAGGGCGAGAACGGCCCAGATGCTCGTGGTCATCGACTCACTTCGACGTGTGGCCCAACTGCTGCAGGATGAAGGCGTACTCGACCGCGACCTGCTCGAGGCGCGTGAAGCGGCCCGACCGGCCGCCATGGCCGGCGTCCATGTTGGCGCGGAAGAGCACCGGCGCCTTCGACGCGTTGACGGTGCGCAGCTTGGCGACGTACTTGGCCGGCTCCCAGTACTGCACCTGCGAATCCCACAACCCCGTCGTGACCAGCATCGCCGGATAGGCCTTCGTCGTCAGCTGGTCGTACGGCGAGTACGCGAGCAGATAGTCGTAGTACGCCTTCTGCGTCGGGTTGCCCCACTCGTCGAACTCGTTGGTGGTCAGCGGGATCGACTCGTCCAGCATCGTCGTCACGACATCGACGAAGGGCACGTGCGAGACGATGCCGCGATAGAGCTCGGGCGCCAGATTGGCGACCGCCCCCATGAGCAGCCCGCCGGCACTGCCGCCCATCGCGAACACCTTGTCGGGCGCGCCGTACTTCTGGGCCACGAGCGCCCGGGTCACGTCGACGAAATCCGTGAAGGAATTCATCTTCTTGAGGAGCTTGCCCTCTTCGTACCAGGCGCGCCCCATCTCCTGGCCGCCGCGGATGTGCGCGATGGCGACCACGAACCCGCGGTCGAGCAGGCTCAGCCAGTTGATCTCGAAGTCCGGATCGCTCGAATACCCGTACGAGCCATACGCATGCTGGTACAGCGGCGCCGTGCCGTCGCGCGGCACGTCCTTGCGGTACACCAGCGAGACAGGCACCCTGGCGCCGTCACGCGCCGTGACCCAGAGACGCTCGGTGGTATACCGAGTGCGGTCGAAGCCACCGAGCACCGGGCTCTCCTTGACGAGCGTGCGCGTGCCCGTCGCCATGTCCAGGTCGTACACCGTGGACGGCGTGGTCAACGACGTGTACGTGTAGCGCAGGATCGACGTGCCGGCCTCGCGGTTGACGCCGGTGCCCATCACGTAGACCGGTTCGTCTGAGGCGACGTCGCGCGACTGCCCGGCCCGATCCAGGATGCGGAGACGCTGCAGGGCCTCGCGCCGCTCGCCCACGACGAGGTACTGGTCGAACAGCTCGACCCCGGAGACGAACACGTCGGGGCGGTGCGGCACCACATCCTTCCACTGCGCGCGGTTGCCGACAGCGGCATCGGTCGCCTCGACGACGCGGAAGTTCTTGGCCTGCCAGTTGGTCCGGATCACCCAGCGGCCACCGGCGTGGTCGGCGTCGTACTCGAAGTCGCGCTCGCGCGGCACGAGGACGCGGAACGCCGCCTCCGGCTGGTCAGCCGGAAGGCAGCGCATCTCGCTCGACACGGTGCTGCTGACGCTGATGCAGAGGAACTGGTCGTCCTTCGTCCGGCCCACGCCCATGTAGAAGCTGTCGTCCGGCTCCTCGTAGACCACGACGTCCGTGGCCGGATCGGTCCCCACCACATGCCGCTTGACGCGCTTGCTGAGCAGCGTCTGCGGATCGATCTCGACGTAGAACACCGTGCGGTTGTCGGCCGCCCAGACGACGTTGCCGGACGTGCCGGTGATCCGCTCGGGCAACAGCGCCCCGGTGGCGATCTCCTTGAACTGGATCACGTACTGCCGCCGCCCGACGACGTCGGTGGCGTAGGCGAGCCGGCCGTTGTCACGCGAGACATCCCACTGCCCGAGCGAGAAGTACGTGTGCCCTGCCGCCAGCGCGTTCTGGTCGACGATCACCTGCTCGGCGCCACCGGCGACTGGGCGCCGCGTGTTGACCGCGTAGTCCTTGCCCGCGACGTACCGCGACGAATACAGGTACCCGCGCATCCGCCACGCCGGCGCTTCATCGTCTGGCTTGATGCGGCCCTTGAGTTCCTCGAACAGCTGCGTGCGGAGCGCCTTCACCGGCGCCAGCATGGCCTCCGTGTAGGCGTTCTCGGCCTCGAGGTAGGCCAGCATGTCTGGCGACTTGCGCGTATCGTCGCGCAGCCAGTAGTACGGGTCGCTGCGATCACCGTGCGGCGACTTGACGACGTACGGCTTCTGCGGCGCGACGGGCGGCGTGGGAGGCTGGGCCATGAGCGGTGTGGCGATCGAGGCGCACGCCAGGGCGATCAGGACAACGCGGGTCATCGGCCGGCTCCTACACCGTGCAGAGCTGCACGGCCTCGCGCAAGGACGTCAGCGGATCGCGGGTCGGGATGAACTCGTGGGCGAAGTACCCCTGATAGCCCTTGTCGGCCACCCATTTGGCGATGGTCTTCCACTGCAGTTCCTGGGTGTCGTCGAGTTCGTTGCGCCCCGGCACGCCACCCGTGTGCAGATGGGCGATGTAGTCCCAGTTGTCGCCCATCGTCCGGAGGATGTCGCCCTCCATGATCTGCATGTGGTAGATGTCGTAGAGCAGCTTGACGCGCGGTGATCCGACGCGCTTGCAGATGTCCACCCCGTACGGCGTGTTGTCGCCCAGGTAGTCCTTGTGGTTCACCTTGCTGTTGAGGAGCTCCACGATGACGGTCACGCCCTCGGCCTCGGCCACCGGCTTGATCCGGTTGAGACAGGCGACGCTGTTGACCTTGGCCTCCTCGAGATCCTGCCCGCGGCGGTTGCCGAAGAACGTGATCACGTTGGGGATCCCTGCCTTGGCGGCCTTGGGAATCATCTCCGTGAGCGAGGCGACGATGCCGTCGTGGAACTTGGTGTTGTTGATGCCGTCGGGGATGGACCGCACCGCCGGGAACCCGGTCGAGCACGTCAGCCCGAAATCACGCTTGGCGATCGTCCACTCCTCTTCGGTGAGGAGGTCGACGGCGGGCAACCCCATGTCCACACACGCCTTGAAGAACTCCGGCAGCGGGATCTTGTTGTAGCACCAGCGGCAGACCGACTGCTTCAGGCGGGAGGACGACGGCCTGGCGCCCTGGGCGCCGGCAAGGCCAGGCAGCGCGGCACCGGCAGCGGTGAGCGCTGCAGCACCGAGTAGTTCACGACGACTGACGTCGGACATGGGCGATCTCCTTGTTGGACTGGGCGCATTGTACAAGAGCAATTCGGGCTCCCTTTCGCCGACATTCAGGATTCACAATGTCGCGCGGGGCGGGCACCGCCACTGCAGCTGCCTCAAAAGCGATTCACAGCGCATTCACCGTGCAGCAGCGAGGGAAAAGCGGGAGCAGTTTCCGCGGTAGCGTGGCAATGTACGACGCCCGCTTCATTCTGAACTCTGAATGACAGCGACGCCCGCCTCAATTGTCTCTACCAGTCATGCATCGTGCCGTCCAACTTGCGGTTCACCGGCAGGTAGGCGGGGTCGTACGGATACTGCGCCGCGAGGGCCTCGTCGATGTCGACGCCCAGGCCCGGCGCCTCGCCGGGATGCATGAACCCGGACTGATACGTGTACTCGTGCGGGAACACGGTATCGGTCTCGGCGGTGTGGGGCATGTGCTCCTGGATGCCGAAGTTGTGCACGCTCAGGTCGAAGTGCAGCGCTGCCGCCATGCAGACCGGGCTCAGGTCGGTGGCGCCATGGCTTCCGGTCCGCACCTGATGGAGCTCGGCCAGGGCGGCGATCTTGCGCAGATGCGAGATCCCGCCGGCATGCACGACGGTGGTCCGGATGTAGTCGATCAACTGCTCCTGGATCAGCTGCTGGCAGTCGAAGATGCTGTTGAAGACCTCGCCGACGGCAATCGGCGTGACCGTGTGCTGGCGGATCAGGCGAAAGGCCGACTGCTGCTCGGCCGGCGTCGGGTCCTCCATCCAGAACAGGTGGTAGGGCTCGAGCGCCTTGCCGGCGCGCGCCGCTTCGATGGGCGTCAGGCGGTGGTGCACGTCGTGCAGCAGGTCGAGGTCGTCGCCGAACTCGCTGCGGATGCGCTCGAAGAGCCGCGGCACGAACGCCAGATAGGCCTCGGTGCTCCACCGATGTTCGGAGACGCCCCCCTTCTCTGCCGGCTCGTAGGGACGCCCGTCGCGGCCGACGCCGTAGGTACTGCGAATCCCGGGGATGCCGGACTGGACGCGAATCGCCGTGTAGCCGAGGTCGAGCTGATGCGCCACGGCCTTGACGGCCTGGTCGACGTCGAGCCCGTTGGCGTGGGCGTAGACGCGTACCGCCTCGCGTGAGGCCCCGCCCAGCAGCTGGTACACCGGCAGGTTGGCGACCTTGCCCTTGATGTCCCACAGCGCGGTGTCCACGGCGGCGATCGCGCTCATCGTGACCGGCCCGCGCCGCCAGTAGGCGCCCTTGTAGAGGTACTGCCAGGTGTCTTCGATCGCGCGCGCGTCGCGTCCGATCAGCAGCGGCACGATGTGGTCGGTCAGGTAGCTGGCGACGGCCAGCTCCCGACCGTTGAGGGTGGCATCCCCGAGACCGTACACGCCGTCTTCGGTCACCACCTTGAGCGTGACGAAGTTCCGCCCCGGGCAGGTCACGATGACGCGTGCGTCGACGATTCTCATGGAGGCTCGGGGCTCACGACACGGCGGGGGCTAGCGCTGCACGCGTCCGCTGCCGTCACCCTTGACGAGTCGCTCGACCTCGTCGACGGAGACACGGTTGAAGTCGCCCGGAATCGTCTGCTTCAGCGCACTGGCCGCCACGGCGAAGCGGAGCGCGTCGATCGGCGACTTGCCGGTGGCCAGGCCGTAGACGAGACCGCCGGCGAAGCTGTCGCCGCCGCCGATACGGTCCACGAGGCGCACGTCGTAGCGCTGGCTGCGCTGGAAGTCGCCGGTCGCCTTCTCGTAGATCACCGCGCTCCAGCCGTTGTCACTGGCCGAATGGCTCTCGCGCAGCGTGATGGCGATCAGCGCGCAATCGAACGTGCTGGCGACCTCGGCCGCGGTGGCCTTGTAGGCCTCGAGGTTCAGCTCCCCCGTCGTCACGTCGGTGCCGTGCACGTCGAAGCCCAGCACGGACTGGATGTCTTCCTCGTTGGCGATGACGACGTCGACGTACTCCATCAGCGGCCGCATCACCGACTGGGCCTTCTTCTCGGTCCACAGCTTCTTGCGGAAGTTGAGGTCCATGCTGACGGTGGCGCCGGCCGCCTTGGCGGCCTGCAGCGCTTCCCTGGCACACGCGGCGCCGTTGTCACCGAGTGCCGGCGTGATGCCGGTGCAGTGGAACCAGCCGGCCCCATCGAGCACGGTCGCCCAGTCGACGGTCCCGGGCGTCATCTCGGCGATGGCCGAACGGGCGCGGTCGTAGATGACCTGCGACGCCCGCTGGCTCGCCGACGTCTCGGCGTAGTACACGCCGATGCGGTCGCCGCCGCGCACGATGTGCTCGGTGCGCACACCCTCGGCGCGCAGCGCCTTGACGGCGGCGTCGCCGATGGCGTTGTTCGGCAGGCGCGTGACGTAGTGACTCTCGAGCCCGAAGGTGGCCAGACTCACCGCGACATTGGCTTCACCGCCGCCGAACGTGGCCACGAACTGCGGCGTCTGGAGGAAGCGCTCGAACCCCGGGGGGCTGAGGCGGAGCATGATTTCACCGAAACAGACCGTCTTCATCGCCTACTTCTTTCTCGCGGCCGCCACACTCGCCACGACCGTCCGGGCGTTGTCGGCAATCGCCTGGAAATCGTCCGCCGCCAGGGCCTTCGCGTCCACCAGGTTGCTGCCGACGCCGACCGCACACGCGCCCGCGGCAATCCACTCGCCGGCATTGGTCAGCGTGACGCCGCCGGTCGGCATCAGCTTGATCTGCGGCAGCGGCGCCTTGACGTCCTTGATGTACCCCGGCCCCAGCGTCGTCGCCGGGAACACCTTGACGATGTCGGCTCCGGCTTGCCAGGCGGTGAGGATTTCGGTCGGGGTGAAGCAGCCGGGCATCACCGCCACATCGTACCGATGCGCCAGCTCGATCGTCGGCAGGCTCAGCACCGGCGAGACGAGATACGTCGCGCCCGCAAGAATCACCTGCCGGGCCGTCTCCGGATCGAGCACCGTGCCGGCGCCGAGCTGGAACCCGCTCGGCAGGTCCTTCGCGAGCTGCTCGATCAACCCGACGGCACCGGGCACCGTCATCGTCACTTCCATTGCCGTGACGCCGCCGTCGATCAGGGCGTCCACCACCGAGCGCAGCTTGCCGGCATCCTTCAGGCGGATGACGGCCACCACCCCACTCTGCTCGATGGCACGGACCACGTCGGTCCGACTCATGCCACTCCTCCCGGTGCCGTCGCCGACGACACCTCGAGATTGGCTGGCGTCATCTTCGGCACGAGCAGATGGATGACCCCCAGCGCGATCAGGTACAGCGTGCCGGCCGCGATGAAGATCGGCACGTAGTTGTTGTTCGAGGCGTCGAGCCAGACGCCGACCGCAATCTGCATGATCGCACCACCGCAGGCGCCCATCATGCCGCCAAAGCCGATGACGCTGCCGACGGCGCGCCGCGGGAACATGTCGCTCACCAACGTGTACAGGTTGGCGCTCCAGGCCTGGTGGCCGGATGCCGCGATGCTGACCAGGGCGACGGCGCCCCACAGGCTGTCCACCTGCGCAGCGAACACGATCGGCGTCACGCTGACCGCAAAGCAGAGCATCGTCAGCTTGCGCGCGGCGTTGACGCTGAAGCCGCGCTGGATCAGCTTCGAGCTGACGTAGCCGCCGAGCACGCTGCCGACATCGGCGACGAGATAGATGGTCGCCAGCGGCAGCATGGCGCCACGGATGTCGACATGGTGGGCCTTGACGAGAAAATCCGGCAGCCACGTCAGGTACAGCCACCACACCGGGTCGGTCATGAACTTGCCGACGGCGTACGCCCACACCTGGCGACGGGGGTTGAGCACGATGGCCGTGATCAGGCCGGTGGCAAACAGCACCACGGCGATCAGTCGCGACCCGAAGAACGTGGCGGCCACCGTGCCGCTCACGAAGCAGACGGCGGCGACGATGCCGGCCAGCGCCAGCCCAGGCACCTTGAACGCCGCGCCATCGGGCGGGTCGCTCTCGATCAGGGCGAGTTCTTCCGCGTTGACGCCCGGATGGGTCCGCGGCGTCATGTACTGCCAGAGCCAGACTCCGAGCCACACGAAGCCGATGACCCCGGTGCCGATGAATGCCCAGTACCAGCCGTAGCGCAGCGCGATGATCGGCACGACGATCGGCGTGGCCAGCGCGCCGACGTTGGTCCCCGCGTTGAACAGGCCGGTGGCGAAGGCACGCTCCCGCTGCGGGAACCACTCGGCGATGCTGCGCACCGAGCCCGGGAAGATGGCCGCTTCGCCGAGCCCCAGCAGGACACGGCAGAAGGCAAAGCCCGCCACCGACGCCGACATCGTCAGCCCGAGGGCGCCGAAGGCCCCCTGCACGGCGCTGCCGATCACCGGCGCTTCGGCATGGAGCATGGCCGCGACGCTCCAGAGGCAGATGGCGATGGCCAGGCCGCGGCGCGTCCCGATCCGGTCGATCAGCCAGCCCGAGGCCAGCATGCCGACCATGTAGGCGACCTGGAAGAAGAAGTTGATGTAACCGAAGTCGGTGTTGCTCCAGCCGAACTCTTCGGTCAGCGGCGACTTGAGCACCGCCAGGACGTTCCGGTCGATGTAGTTGATCGTCGCCGCGAAGAACAGCAGGGCACAGACGACCCAGCGGATGTTCGTGGGCTTGCCCGAGCCGGCGCGCGCGGCGGTGCCTCGGGACGGTGCGGCGTCAGCCAGGGCCATGGAATCTCCGTGCGGGAACGCTTATTGATTCACGCCGCTGGCGAGGAATCCGCCATCGACCACCAGGATCTCGCCGGTGACGAAGCTGGCCGCCGGAGACGCGAGGAAGACACCGGCCCCGGCGAGCTCCGGAATGCTGCCGAACCGTTTCATCGGCGTCCGGGTCAGGAATTCCTGGCCGCGCCCCGTGCCATCGAGCAGCTGGGCATTGAGGTCGGTGCGGAAGACGCCCGGGGCGATCGCGTTGACGGTGACCCCGTGCGGTGCCCATTCGATGGCCAGCGACTTGGTCAGCGATGCCACCGCGGCCTTGCTGGCGGCATACGCCGCCACCTCGTAGAGCGCGACGAACGACGACAGGGACGCGATGTTGATGATGCGGCCCCACTTGCGCTCGATCATGGCGGGGGCGAACACCTGGCAGGCGCGCAGCGTGCCCGTCAGATTCGTCTCGAGGATGGCGGCCCACTCGGCCTCGTCGACGTCGAGCGTGGGCGAGCGCTTGGTGCGCCCCGCGCAGTTGATCAGGATGTCGCACGCCCCGAGCGTCGCCGTGACGCCGTCGCGCAGGGCGACGAGTGACGCACGGTCGCCGACGTCGACCGTCAGCCGCGCCGTGCGGCGCCCCATGCCTTCGATCTCCGTGCCGGCCTCATCCACCAGGGCCTGCCGCCGACCGGTGGCCACGACGTCGGCTCCGGCTTCCGCAAGGCCGCGCGCGAGCGCACGACCGATTCCCGACGTACCGCCGATGACGACGGCCACGCGGCCACTCAGATCGAATCCTTGAAACATTTGGGTGTGTCGCTCTCTCAGACTCGGCCGCGGTGACGTCGCGAGCGATGCGACCGGTCCGCCGGCGGGCGTGTGATGGGCGTGCCAGTTCTATCAGGCAGGGCGATGCAGGTCAAGGCACGCGACGCGCGAATCAGCGCATTTCGGCGAGAAATGTCGCACTACCCGACAGCGGCCACCGGCGGCGTGACAGGGTCGGTCGTCTCCTCGCCACCGAACCCGGCTTCGCTCGCCTGCCGATCGCGCGCCAGCGAGAGGTGCGCGTCCATCGCCCGGCGGGCGCGCTCGCCATCGTGGCTGCGCAGGGCGTGATAGATGGCACGGTGCAGGTCTGCGGCTTCCTTGAGATCGCGTCCTTGTTCGGCCGTCTTCCGGCGATGCTCGTAGAAGATCTCGGAGACCATCTCGACCAGCGACGCCAGGATCGGATTGCCGGCCGCGAGCGCCACCGCCCGATGGAACCGGATGTCATGCACGAGGAAGGCCTGCGGGTCGTCCATCGACGCGTACATGCCGGTGATCTCCTCGGAGATGGTCGCCAGCTGATCGCCGGTGGCTCGCTCGGCCGCCAGGGCCGCGACACCCACCTCGAGCACCCGGCGCGCTTCGAACATCTCGTCCCGCGTGAAGCCGTGCAACGCCGCCAAGAAACTCAGGGGCTCGCTGCCCAGCATCGGCGGCCCGCCGCGGATGAACGTGCCCGCCCCATGCCGCGACTGCACCACGCCCATCGCGGCCAGCGCCCGCAGTCCGGCGCGCACGCTGGGGCGGCTGACGCCGACACGCAGGGCGAGTTCGCGTTCCGCGGGCAGGCGATCGCCGGGGCGGAGGTCGCCGTGCTCGATCAATTCGCGGACGTAGCGAACGACGAGCTCTGCGGCCACCCCCTCGAACGGTTTCTTGGAGGTCTCTGACGTCTGTCTGGTCATACCAGTGCTCCGGATGACACGTGCTGTTTCTTTGCCAGCGACGCTACCACCGGCCTCAGGGCGTGTCAATTGCTCCGTCGCACAAAGGGTGACTGGCCGCGAAGGTGGACCCAGCGGGACATGGCTGCACGCGTGGCGGTGCGTCTGACGTGACAAGACATTCGCAGTGGTCTGACCAATATTCGACCGATCCGAAAGTCCGAACAGAAACCCCAAGATTACGAACACTCGGACCAGGCCGGGGCGTCCCGCGGGCGTCGACGCGCCGCTGCCCGCAGACGCACGACGGCCCGGGAGGGGCATCCTCCCGGGCCGTCGTGCTGCCAGTCGAGGCGCGTGGCGCCAGCTCACCCTGTGGTCTACAGCGACGCGACCTCGGTCCAGACGTTGCCGTTGCGGTGGCTGGCGAGCACGGCATCGATGATCGCGTTGGCACGCCAGCCATCTTCGAACGACGACATCATCGGCACGCGATCCTTCATCGCCTTGCCCTCGGCGATGTGTTCATAGACCGCGCGCAGGATGTTGCGGAACGCGTCAGGCCACGCTTCCTGATGGCCGCCCGGCAGCTTGGCGAGGCCGGCGACCTCCGGATCCATCAGCGACGGGTCTTTCTGCAGGATGACGTTGCCCTGGCTGCGGTGGCCGATCCAGAGCTCGTTCTGCTGCTCCTGGTGCCAGCGCAGCGAGGCGGCGCCGCCGTTGACTTCCAACACGAGGTCGTTCTTGTGGCCGGCGCAGATCTGCCCCACCGTGAACGCCCCCTTGGCGCCGTTCTCGAACCGCACCAGCACTGAGCACAGGTCCTCGACCTTGATGTCGATTGGTTCGTACTGGTCGTCGTCGCTGCCCTTGGCAAAGGCGATGCGCGCTCCTGACGGCTTCTTGCGCACCGGGATGACCGTCGTCAGGTCCGACAGGACGTGCGTGATCCGCAAGCCGGAGACGTGCTGGGCGAGGTCGCACCAGTGCGAGCCGATGTCGCCCATCGCCGACGACTCGCCGCCCTTGTCCGGCTCGAGCCGCCAGCTGTAGTCGGTGTCGTACAGCAACCAGTCCTGGAGATACTGCCCGTGGATGAAGCGCGGCGGCCCGATCTCGCCCTTCGCGATCATCACCCGCGCCTGCTGCACGAGGGGATTGCCGCGATAGTTGAACGTCACGGCGTGGACCACGCCCTTGGCCGTCGCGGCGTCGAGCAGTTCCCGGGCCTGCGCCGAGGTCATCGCCAGCGGCTTGTCCGAGACGATGTGCTTGCCGGCCGCGATGGCTGCCATGCTCACCGGGTGGTGCATGAAGTTCGGCGTGGCGTTGTGAACCACGTGGATGTCGGGATCGGCGAGCAACGCCTGGTAGCTCCCGTACGACTTCGGCACGCCGAGGGCCTCGGCCTTCTGTCGTGCCAGCTCGTCGTTGAAGTCGGCAATCGCCACCACGTCGACGAACCCCAGGCGACGCACCGCCTCGAGGTGATGCGGCCCGATGAACCCCGCCCCGACCAATCCCATCCCGATTCGCTTCACAGGCATCTCCCCGATTGCGCGATGTCACACGTTCAGAATTTCAGGAGGGCACAGAGCCACCGTGGCAGCTCGAAGCCGTGACCATGGTGATGAAATTCTGGAATTTTGCAATTCTGAAATTACAGGTTCCCCGCCCGCATCTGCTCCTTCACGAAGTCCATCGTCCGCCAGCACATGGCGAGGATGGTCCACGTGGTGTTCTGCGTCCCGCCGGAGACATACGGACTGGCATCGGCCAGGAACACGTTGGCGATGCCGTGCGGTCGGCACCAGCTGTCCGAGTAGGACGTCTTCGGGTCGGTGCCCATCCTGGCCGTGCCGACCTCGTGGATCGACCACCCCTCGGGCAACGGCTCCTTGCCGACCTGGATGTCCTCGGCGCCCACGGCGCGGAACATCTCCTCGATCGAGTCGGCCATGTCGGCCACCATCTTCTTCTCGTTGTCGCCGAACCGGTAGTCGAACTTCAGCACCGGGATGCCCCAGGCGTCGGTCACCTCCGGATCCAGCAGCACGCGGTTCTCCCAGCGCGGCAGCACCTCGCCGAACCCGCCGAAGGCGATCGGAGCCGGGTAGTACTTGCGCACCGAACTCTTGAACGCGCTGCCGAACCCGGGGGTGCCGTGCGCGTGGTTGGGATACTCACCGGCGCCGCCGCCGCCCTGGAAGTGATAGCCGCGCAGGAAGTTCGGATTCTTGTCCTGCCCGATGTTGCGGAAGCGCGGAATGTACGGCCCCACCGGCCGCGCGTCGTCGACGGTCGGCGTCTTGCCGATGCGCTGCGGGATGAACCCGCTGCCGCGCACGCCCATGATGTGTTCGCTCAGGTAGCGGCCGAGCACGTCGTTGGTGTTGCCCAGCCCGTGGGGATAGCGGCCCGACTTCGAGTTGAGCAGGATCCGGGTGGTGTCGAGCGTGCCGGCGCCGAGCACGACGACGCGGGCGGTGAAATCCATGACCTCCTTCGTCAGGGAATCGACCACCCGCACGCCGCGCGCCTTGTTGGTGCCTTCGTCGAGCAGCACCTCGCGCACGACCGAGTACGGCCGCACCGTCAGGTTCCCCGTGTCGCGCGCCGGCGCGATCAGCGCCGCCGGCGAGTGGAACGAGGCGTTGAGGTCGCAGCCGCGCCCGCAGCGACCACGGCGCATGCAGCGCTGGCGGTACTTGTTGTTCAGCAGACCATCGGTGGTCACGCCGGCCCGGCCCGGGATGAGCCTGCGCCCCATCTTCGCGATGCCGGCACGGAAGACCGTCTCGGTGCAGTTCAACTTCGACGGGGTCTGGAACACGCCGTCCGGCACCTGATCGAGGCCCTCGGTCGTTCCCGAGCAGCCAAGCAGCACGTCGACCTTGTCGTAGTAGCCCTTGACGTCCTCGTACCCGATCGGCCAGTCGGCGTCGTAGCCGTCGTGGCTCCTGGCCTTGAACTCGTAGGGTCCGTAACGCAGGGCCCCGCGGCCCCAGAAGTTGGTCTTGCCGCCGAGGATGCGCGCACGGACCCACGCATACGGTGTGCCGGTGGTCGGGTTCTCCTTCTCGTTGACCACCCAGTTGCGGGTGAACGAGTTGCCGGCGTAACTCGTCAGCTTCCGATACTTCTCGAACTGCGGGTGATTGCCGTACGGCCGGTCGACGAAGTTGTACTCGGCGACGTTCAGCCCACGCATGTCCGGTGGCATGCGCTGACGGCGGAGCGACTGATACGGCCACTCCATCGTCCGGTATTCCTTCTGCCCATCGAGCATCCGGCCGGCTTCGAGCACCAGCACCTTGATGCCCGAGGTCGCGAGCTGGAACGCCGCCATGCCGCCGGCCGCGCCGGACCCGACGACGATGACGTCCCACGGCCCGGCGTCGGGCGTGATCTTCTTCGACATCGCCTGCGATTCGGCCAGCACGGCCGAGAGATCGATGTCCAGTGACAGGTCGGGCTGCGGACGGGCAGGGGTCGTGCGATTGGCTTGCATGGGAGGGGGGCGCGGCCCTAGAGATTGCCGCGCTTCATTTCGTCCTTGACGTAGTCCATGGCGCGCCAGCAGAGCGCCATGATCATCCACGTCGGGTTCTGACAGCTCGCCGAGACGAAGATGCTGCCGTCGACGACGAAGAGGTTCCGGATGTCGTGCGTCTGGCCGAACGAGTTGGTGACCGACGTCTTCGGGTCGTCGCCCATCCGCGCCGTGCCCATCTCGTGGATGGACCAGCCCTCCGTGAGGACGTTGCGTCGTACGACGATGTCGGTGGCGCCGGCGGCACGGAGCATCTCTTCGGCCGTGTCGGCCATGTCGGCCGCCATCTTCTTCTCGTTGTCGCCGAACGTGTAGTCGAACCGCAGCGCCGGGATCCCCCAGGCGTCCTTGACGTCGGGGTCGAGGAAGACGCGATTCTCCTTGCGGGCCAGCACTTCGCCGAAACCGCCGTAGTTGACGCGCGCCGGATAACCCTCGCGCACCGCCTGCTTGAACGAGGCGCCGAAGCCCGGGGTCTCGGCGGCGTTGGCCGGATACTCGGCCGCCCCACTCGCCCCCTGGAAGCCGTAGCCGCGGATGAAGTCGGGATGCCTGTCGGTGACGTTGCGGAACCGCACGATGTAGGAGCTCTGCGGCCGGCCATCGTCGTTGGTCGGCAGCGTGCCCTTGCGTGACGGCAGCGTGCCGCTCGCGCCCGGCCCCATGACGTGCTCGCAGAAGTAGTGGCCGACCACGCCCGACGAGTTCGCCGCACCGTTGGGACGGCTGGCCGACCTGCTGTTGAGCAGCAGGCGGGTCGACTCGAGGCACGAGGCCGCCAGGATGACCAGGCGGCCGGAGAACTCCATCGTCTCCTTCGTCACCTTGTCGATGACGCGCACCCCGGTGGCCTTGTTGGTCCGGTCGTCGATCAGCACTTCGGAGACGACCGAGTCGGGACGCACCGTGAGGTTGCCACTGTCGCGGGCCGGGAAGATCAGCGCCGCCGGCGAGTGGAAGGCCGCGTTGAGGTCGCAGCCGCGGCCACAGCGCCCGCGGCCCATGCAGCGGGCGCGGTACTTGTTGTTCAGCACGCCGTCGGTGGTCACACCGGCGCGTCCGGGGATCAGCCTGCGCCCCATCTTCGCAATGGCGCGCTGCACCTGCACCTCCCCGCAATTCAGCTTGAGCGGACGCTGGAAGATGCCGTCGGGCAGATGCGGGATGTTCTCCCGGCTGCCCGAGATCCCGAGCAGCGTGTCGACCTTGTCGTAGTACGGCGAGATGTCGGCGTACCCGATCGGCCAGTCCTCGCCGAAACCGTCGTGGCTCTTCGCCTTGAGGTCGAGCTCGGAGAAGCGCAGGGACACGCGCCCCCAGAGGTTGGTCTTGCCGCCGAGCACGCGCGCCCGCACCCACGCATAGGGCGTCCCCGTGATGGGGTTCTCCTTCTCGTCGGCGATCCAGTCCTTCGTGAAGTGATTACCCGAGTAGGCCATCACCTTCTTGTACTTCTGCATCTCGGGCGTGAGCCCGTACGGACGATCGAGCGTGCGGTACTCGGCGGCCGACAGCGCGAACTCCCCCACCGGCAACCGGTGACGGCGCATGTCCTTGTACGGCCACTCCATCGTCTTGTATTCCTTCTGCGGGTCGAGCATCCGCCCGGCCTCGAGCAGCAGGACCTTCACGCCGGCCATGGCCAACTGGAAGGCCGCCATGCCACCGGCCGCGCCCGATCCGACGACGATGGCGTCGTAGCGCTCCTTGCCGGGGGTCAGCGGGGCCGTGGGTTGCGCCGCCTGCATCACTCGGCCTTCGGCTGGGCCTTCTGGCCGCAGTGGGGGCAGTCCTTGCCGTCTTCGGTATGGCAGCCGATGAACTCCGGCAGGTACTGGTTGCCCTTGTACTGCAGATCCTTGTGGATGCCGATCTCGGACGTGTAGTACCCGCGAATGGTGGCGTCCTTGGTGACCTTGAAGAACTGCTCGACCGGCGTCTTCGGCTGGGCCTCGTTGGCGCTGATCTCGGTGAGGAACTCGGTCACCTGGGCCGGCGTCAGCTTGACGAACGGCACCGTGAACTTCGCCGACGCGGCCTCGTCGAGCGCGGCCAGCCCCTGTGTCCACGTATTGCGCAGCGGCGCGTCCGACTCCGACAGCAGGAGGTCGATGTAGTCGGCCACGCGCGCGGCCCTGGCGCCAGGCGACACGGCGTCGGTCGGGATGATGGCGTCGGTGAAGGCATCGACGGTGGCGTACTGCGCCGCGGTCAGCGCCTTCAGCTTCGGCGCGGCGTTGGTGCGCTGGATGGCCTCGAAGGCGAGCGCCCCCTCCTCGGAGATCAGGGGCAACAGCGCCATGGTGCTCACGCCGGTGCCGATGGCCTTGAGCATCGAGCGGCGGCTCATCGCGCCGGGTGCGGCCATGTCAATCGTCTTGCTCATCTCGTTCTCCACTCTGTGCCGCGCATCACGCCGTGGCGATGCGTGTCAGGGCCCCGCTGCGGGCCGATTCGTACAGCGCCTCGGCCAGGGCGATGCTGCGGCGGCCTTCGCGCCCGTCACAGGCCGGTCGGCGCCGGTCCCGCAGGGCGGCGACGAAGTCCTCGACGACGCGGCGGTGCGGCGTGGCGTCGGCCACCACTGCCGTCGAGGCGCTCTTGGTGGCGCTGGTCAACGTGGTGCCGTCGACGTGGCCACTCCTGAGATCCCAGCCGGCAATGCGATCGTGCTCGATCACCAGCGTGCCCTCCGTGCCGGTGATCTCCACACGCCGCGGATAGCCGGGCCACGCGGCCGTCGTGGCCTGGAACGAGCCGAGCGCGCCCGACGCGAACACGAGCGAGGCCACGAGGGTGTCTTCGACGGCGATCGCATGCAGGGCCGTGGCGGCGCGCGCCTGCACCTCGGTGACGTCGCCCAGCAGATACAGCAGCAGATCCACCGTGTGGATCCCCTGATTCATCAGCGCCCCCCCACCGTCGAGCCCGGCCGTGCCACGCCAGGCGGCGGTCTGGTAGTACTCGGGCGCCCGATACCACTTCACCCGGGCATCCACCAGCAGCACACGGCCGAGGCGCCCGGCCGCGATCGCGTCGCGGGCCTCGAGAAACGCCGGGGTACAGCGATCCTGGAAGAAGATGCCGAGCAATACGCCCGCGCGCTCGACCGCCTCGATGGCGGTGTCGACGCGCTGGAGCGTCACGTCGAGCGGTTTCTCGCACAGCACATGACACCCCCGCGCTGCGGCGAGCGCGATCTCATCGGCATGCACACCGGAGGGTGTGCCTATGCAGACGATGTCGAGGGGCGTCTGGTCGAGGAGCGAGGAGAGCGAGGGGGCACTGATGAGCCCCTCGCGAGCCGCGAGGGCGCCGACCTTGGCGGCATTGGGGCCGCAGACACCGACGGCCTGCAGGCCTGCGACGCCCTGCACCGCCCTGATGTGTGTGTCGGTGATGTTGCCACCCCCGGTGAAGCCCACGCGCATGGTCACCGGTGACCTCGGGTTTGAAAAGGCACTGGAGCCGAGCATATGACACGCGCATGGCCGGCACAACCCGCCTCGGAGAGGCCGCTCGCCGAGCTGGGGGAGGGCCCGCTCGCCGAGCGGGCCGTGCCACTACTGCGGCCTGACCCACTCGAAGACGGCGCGCTGACGGAGGAGCTTGGCCTTGAGGGCGGCAGGCGACACGGCCTGCACGGGGATGTTGCCCTCGATCGCCATCGTCGCGGCCACCCCGGCCGCCTGCCCGATGATCATGTACTGCGGTTCCATGCGGAGCGTCGAGTACGCGACGTGTGAGGCCGAGAAGGCCACGGGCACGAGCAGGTTGGTCGTGTCGGCCCGCCTGGGCAGCATGACGCGGTACGGAATCTGGTAGGGCGTCACCGACACCTGCATGTCGCCTTCGTTCTCGGCGAAGCCCTCCGCATTGACGATGCGCTGGATGTTGTGCGAGTCGCTGTTGTAGGAGCCCATGCCGATGGGATCGGGCTTGGTGAGGTCGGTCTGGATGTCCTTCTGCGACACGACGTACTCCCCGACCATGCGGCGCGACTCGCGGACGTAGAGCTGGTGCGGCCAGTGCGCCGTGTCGGTGAACTCGTCCTTGCACAGCCCCCAGGGCGCCATCGCGGCGTGCAGGGCGGCGGGCACCTGCGGGTCGTGCTGGAGGAAGTACAGGAAGCCCTGCACGTAGTCGACATGGGCCTGCCAGATGCGGGCCCGTGTCGCATAGTCGCCGTCGGCGTAGTCGTAGTTGCCGCCGATGTAGTCGGTCGAGAACGCGCCGTTGTTGTTGGTGTCGGTCTTGCCGTTGGGAATCGGGTCCGGCTTCATCACGTCCCACAGCGACCACGGCTGCGTGAGACGGGTGCGCGGGTCGCCACGCCGTTCGGGGCCGGCGGCGTCGGCCGCCGCCTTCCGCTTGATGACGTCCATGGCCGCGAGCATCTTCGCCAGCAGGGCGAATCGTCCCGGGTCGTAGCCGGCGGGCTTCGGCAACGGGACGCGGTTGTCCTCGCGCTCGGTCATGCAGACGCGGAAGTTGTACGCCTGCAGCTTGGTGTCCGCCGCCCCCGACGGCCCCTTCGGCTCGCCGGAGATCTCGGGCAGCAGTCGCCCGGCCGCGTCGCGCGCAGGGACCGACACCTGGAACTGATGCAGGGGCGTGCGATCGCGGATGCCGGCCAGCGACTCGCCGTACTGGGCAGTGCCCTCGCGACCGAACGTGTAGGTCACGCCTGCCTGCGCCATCAGGTCGCCCTCGTAGCTGGCGTCCGCGAAGACCTTGCCGCGGAAGGCCGCGCCGTTCTCCGTCCGGATCTCGGTGACGCGGGTGCCGTCCTTCGACACACCGGTCTTCTCGACCAGCCGATGGCGATAGAACACGCGCACGCCAGCCTCGGCCACCCACTCCTTGAAGATGGCCTCGGCCACGTGTGGCTCGAGATACCACTGCACCGGCACGCCGTACTTGCGCCCCGCGCGCTCGTAGAACTCGAGGGCGTAGCCGCCGATGACCTCCTTCTTGCCGAAGTCGGTCCATCCGAGCCCGCCCGACACCATGCCGCCGAGGTGGTCGCGCGGCTCGAGCAGCGCCACGCTGGCGCCCTCCCGCGCCGCCGCAATGGCGGTGACGACGCCGCCGGCCGTGCCGCCATAGACGACCACGTCGAAGGACTGCGGGGCGGGTTGGGCCGTGGCCGAAGGCGCCAGGAGCAGAGCAAGGGCCGCGGCCAGCAGTGGGTATCGCATGAACGCTACTCCTTCGCGGAGACCGTCGTCTCGCGAGCGAAGTCGTGCTTGTGCAGCCACAGCCCGGCAAGCAGCGGCCACGTGCCGATGGGCCCTTCCTTCTCGCCGAGTCCGAAGCCGTGGCGCCCCCCTTCGAAGAGGTGCAGTTCGACCTCGACGCCCGCCTTGCGCATCGCCTGCGCGAACAGCAGGCTGTTCTCGGGCGGGACGGCGGCATCCGCCGTGGTGTGCAGCAGGAAGACCGGCGGCGTGCGCGCCGTGACGCGTCGCTCCGACGACATCGCGGCCATCTGCTCCGCGGTGGCCCCCTCGCCGAGCAGGTTCGTGCGCGACCCCTTGTGGACCCACGCGTCCTCGGTGAAGGTGATCACGGGATAGATCAGCACGGCGAGATCGGGCCGGCTGCTGACGCGCTCGACAGGATCGACCGCCGCGGGATCGCCTTCGGTGAACTGGGTGGCCGCGGTGCTGGCGAGGTGGCCGCCGGCCGAGAATCCGAGGATGCCGACCCGCCCATCGAGGCCCCACTCGCGGGCGTGGGCCCGCACGTAGCGCACGGCCCGGAGCGCATCGGTGAGCGGGGCCGGATGGCGATAGGGCGACACCCGGTAGCGGGCGACGAAGGCCGTCACGCCCAGCGAGTTGAGCCACTGGGCGATGGGTTCCCCTTCGTGCGCGGCGCGGCCGCGGTACCCACCGCCGGGCAGCACGACGAACGCCGCGCCGGTGGCCGTGCCAGGGGCTGGCCGATACACGGTGAGCGCCGGCGTGTCTTCCGGGCCCGTGCCCGTGGCCAGCGGCACCGGTCCGGTCCAGAGCGGCACGAGACTCCCGGTGGCGGGCCCCTGCGCCGCGGCTGGTGTGGACATGACGAGTGACGCGAGCAGGACAACGGGCAGGGAGGTGCGCATGGGCGGTGGCTGCGTGTTATAGCATGCACCGCGTTCCCATGACCTACCTCCTTGGCATCGACGTCGGCACGGGCGGCACCCGGGCCCTCATTCTCGACGAGTCGGGCACGGTGATCTCGTCGGCGACCTCCGAGCACGCCCCCTTCGCCTCACCGCAGACGGGGTGGGCCGAGCAGGACCCGGACGACTGGTGGCGGGCGTGTCGGCAGGCCGTGCCGCGTGCCCTGCTCGAGGCGGGTCTCGAGGCCTCGGCCATCACGGCCATCGGTCTGAGCGGGCAGATGCATGGCGCGACGCTGCTCGATGCCGACGGGCGGGTCGTGCGTCCGGCGCTGCTGTGGTGCGACCAGCGGACGCAGGCCGAGTGCGACAACCTGACCGAGCGCATCGGCGCCGCGCGCCTCATCGAGTGGACGAGTAACCCGGCCCTGACGGGATTCACGCTGCCCAAGCTGCTGTGGGTGCGACGCACCGAGCCGGAGGCCTGGGCCCGGGTGCGGCACGTGTTGCTGCCCAAGGACTACATCCGCTATCGCCTCACCGGCCGCCTCGCCACCGACGTGGCCGATGCGTCGGGCACCCTGCTGTTCGACGTCGCGCGTCGTCAGTGGTCGCGCGACATGCTCGGGGCCACCGGCCTCGAGGCCTCGCTGTTGCCGGAGGCGTTCGAGGGGCCGCAGGTGACGGGCTCGCTCACGGCCGACGGCGCCGCGGCCGTCGGCCTGCTCGCCGGCACCCCCGTGGTGGCCGGTGGTGGGGACCAGGCCGCAGGCGCGGTCGGCATGGGCATCGTCCAGGCCGGCGCGGTGTGCGCGACGATCGGCACGTCCGGCGTCGTGTTCGCGGCCACGGACCGCCCGGCGCTCGACCCGCGTGGCCGGGTGCACACCTTCTGCCACGCCGTGCCGGGCCGCTGGCACGTGATGGGCGTGACGCAGGCCGCCGGCTTGTCGCTGCGCTGGTTCCGGGACCGCTTCGGGTCGGGCGGCAGCGACGGGCGCGACCCCTACGAGCGACTCACCGACGAGGCGCTGGCGATTCCGCCGGGCGCCGATGGTGTGTTGTGGGCGCCGTATCTCATGGGCGAACGCACGCCGCACCTGGACGCCGAGGCGCGGGCGGCGCTGGTCGGTCTCGCGGCGTCGCACACGCGCGGACACGTGATTCGCGCCATCCTCGAAGGGGTGGCGTTCAGTCTGCAGGACAGCTTCACCATCCTGCGCGAGATGCAGGTGCCGGTCGAAGGCATCCGGCTCGGCGGCGGCGGGGCACGGTCGGCGCTCTGGCGTCAGATCCAGGCCGACGTGTACGGTCAGCCCGTGCAGACGGTGGCGGCCGAGGAAGGCGCCGCGTACGGCGCCGGGCTGCTGGCCGGCGTCGGCGCCGGGGTGTGGCCCGACGTCGACACGGCGTGCGACCGGGTCGTCCGCGTCACCAGCGAGGTGGTGCCGGGCGACGGCCATCCGATCCTGGCGCGGCAGTACCGCGCCTACCAGGCGCTCTACCCCGCGCTGCGCCAGATTCGTGAGGCCCTGCGATGAGACTCGGGGCCGCACCGCCGCGTCCAACGGCCATGCGCATGCTGTCTCTCACGCTCGGCACCGCGGCCATGGCCGTCGTGCTCATGACCACCATGACCACTGCCCAGAGTCCGGGCCGCTCGACGGCCACCTCGCTCTACGACCTCCAGACCACCACCCTCGATGGCAAGCCGGCGCCGCTGGCCAGCTACAAGGGGAAAGTCACGCTCGTGGTGAACACCGCGAGCCAGTGCGGCTACACGCCGCAGTACGCCGGCCTGCAGAAGCTGCACGACGAGATGCAGGGCAAGGGGTTCTCGGTCCTCGGCTTCCCCAGCAACGACTTCGGGGGCCAGGAACCCGGCGAGGCCGCCGAGATCGCCACCTTCTGCCAGCGCAACTACGGCGTCACCTTCCCGATGTTCTCGAAGCTCGTCACCAAGGCCGGGCCCGGCCAGTCGCCCATCTACCAGTTTCTGGGCGCGAGCGGCCAGCTGCCCGGCTGGAACTTCTCGAAGTACCTCATCGGCAAGGACGGCACCGTCAAGGCCTTCTTCCCGAGCAAGGTGACGCCCGAGGACCCCGAGTTGCGCAAGGCCATCGCCGACGCCCTGGCGTCCTAGCACCGCGCGGGGCCAGTTTGGCCCGAAGTGAGACGAAGGGGCTGCAGTGATCTACACTGCAGCCCCATAACTTTTCCTGGAGACTGCCGCGTGTCCGACGCATACCAGCCGCAAGCCGCCCACAAGTTCTCGTTCGGCCTCTGGACCATCAGCAATCGCGGCCGCGACCCCTTCGGCGAACCCGTCAGGGATCCGCTCCCCCCCAACGACGCCGTCGCCATGCTCGGAGAACTCGGCGCCTGGGGCGTCAACCTGCACGACAACGATCTGGTGCCGATCGACGCCACCGCCACCGAACGCGACACCATCGTCCGCGAGTTCAAGGCCGCGATGCGGGACCATGGCGTCGTGTGCCCCATGGCGACGGTCAGCCTGTTCACCGACCCGATCTTCAAGGATGGCGCCTTCACCGCCAACGACCCACAGGTCCGGGCGTACGCCATCCAGAAGACCATGAGCGCGATGGATCTCGGTGCGGAACTGGGCGCGTCGACGTTCGTCCTCTGGGGGGGCCGCGAGGGCACCGAGACCGATGCCTGCCGGCGCCCCGACGATGCCGTCAAGCGCCTCCGCGACGCGGTGAACTACCTGTGCGAGTACAACATCGCTCAGGGGTACCAGTACCGCTTCGCCATGGAAGCCAAGCCGAACGAGCCGCGTGGCGACATCTACATGGCCACCACCGGCAACTACCTCGGCTTCATCCCCACACTGGACCACCCCGAGATGGTCGGCGTGAATCCGGAAGTGGCGCACGAGACGATGGCCGGGCTCAACTTCACGCATGCCGTGGCTCAGGCGTGGGACGCCGGCAAGCTGTTCCACATCGACCTGAACGATCAGAACCCGGGGCGCTACGACCAGGACTTCCGGTTCGGCGCCGCCAACCCCCGTGCCGCCTTCTTCCTCGTGAAGTTCCTCGAGGACGTCGGCTACGACGGCCCGCGCCACTTCGATGCGCACGCCTATCGCACCGAGGACTACGAGGGCGTCAAGGCCTTCGCGCGGGGCTGCATGCGGACGTACCTGATCCTCAAGGAGAAGGCCGCCCGCTGGAACGCCGACCCCGAGATCCAGGCCATCGTGAAGGCCGCCCACGGCGACAACGCCCCCGTCGGGCGCTTCAGCGCGGACGCCGCGCGCGAACTCGCCAACCGCACCTTCGACCGCAAGACGATCGCCGCCCGAGGCCTGGCCTACGAGCAGCTCGATCAGCTCACGACGGAGATCATCCTGGGAGTCCGATAGCAATTCAGAATTCAACGTTCACAATGAAGCGCGGGGCAGGCACCGCCACTCGGCGGAGGCCCACTGCGGCCCCCCAAATGCCGGCCCCTCGGCCCTGAGGGAGCCTGGCGTTGCCGGCCCCGCACTACATTCTGAATTGTGAACTCTGAATTGTTCAGAACCCGACGACGAGTCCAGCCGTGGCCTGATACGTCGGGCCACGCTGGTCGTCGAGGATGATGCCGTCGCGCAGCCAGAGGACACGCACGTCGCCGCGCACGGCGAGGTGCTGCCACACGCCCGGTCGGGTCCCAAGGCGAATCAGCGCGCCGGCGCCCCCATAGCCCATCCACCCGGTCTCGGCCGTCGTCCGCGGCTCGTCGAGTTGGCGGAGGTATCCGCCGCCAGCCATCACGAACGGCGCGACACGCCCGAGCGTCCAGCGATACTGCAGGCCCACGTCACCGACCACCTGCGTCAGCCGCGACGTCGCCGTCACGTTCGGCGCCCCCTCCACATCGGCGGAGATGTCGACCGACAGTTCGGGTCGGGCGTAGGACACGCCGCCCTCGACGAACCACCCGCGCACCAGTCGCACACCCAGACGCCCTTCGACCAGTGGTGCCTGACCGATCGCCGACCGCGTGGTGAACAGCGACGAACGGCCGGCCGTCGGCACCTCGTTGGTCAGCAGGGTCGCGTCGGTGCTGCCGAGGTCTCCGCCGCCGACGACGCCACCGAGCACGCTGACTTCGACCCGATGCGCACGCGGCGCGCAGTCGGTGCCCGGCTGGCCACACGCCGGCACGGCGGGATCCTGCTGCGCAGACGACGGTGCCGCGCCCAGGACGACAACGAGCAGTGCACCCAGGACACGCCGAGCGGCCCTGCCCGGTTCCCGGCTCCCGACGCCGCTCACTTGCCCACCACGTCGATGGTCACGTCCGGCGCATTGCCGCCCCTGGGGACGAAGATCGCGCGGGGCGAGAACGCCACCGCGAAGCCGACATCGACGCGTGGTCCCTCGATGAAGCTCGCCACATCCCCATCGTCCAGCGGCTCGACGCGCAGGACGACCGGGCCGGGCTCGATGCCGGCGAGCACGAAGGTGCCGGAGTCGTCGAGCGTGAAGCCGCCGACCAGTGCGCCGGTGCGCAGGTGCATGGCCACGACATGGGCCCCGAACACGCCGAGCCCGCCCCGGGTCACGCGGCCAGAGATGCTGCCGGTCTCCTGCCGGAAGGTGCCATCGGGATAGATGTCGGAGATCCCCGCGATGTCGTCGGGCTGCAGGCGACGTCCGTCGATGTTGCCGGGCGAGAAGGCGATCGGGAACATCACCGCACCTGCCGACAGGACCCGCCGCCCGCTACCCACGACCTCGGTCTCGCCGAGCGCCGAGTGCCCGAGGCCGATCAGATGACCGATCTCGTGGGTGGCGATCGACTCCAGATCGAACCGGCCGGCTTGCCCGCCGGGCGCGGCCGACCAGGGGAAGGCGGCATTGAAGAAGACGTCGGCCTCCAGCAGCGCCCCGGCGATGATGTCGATCGTGTAGCTCGTCGCGCCGAGCGTGCGATCGAGTTCGGGCCGATTCGCGTACGCGAGCATGGTGATGCCGTCGTTGTCCGAGAGCGGGCGCGTCGTGTCGCCAGCCGGCGCGAACCGGATCGAGGACGACGGCACGTTCTCCCAGGTGGCGAAGGCACGCGCGATGGTGTCGCGGAAGTCTGCCGCGGACACCCCCGTCGTCTCGCGGGTCCCGACCACGTAGGACACGGGCCGGCCCTCCGGCCACTTGAGCACGACCGACTGGCCGTTGATGCGGTAGCCGAACTTCAGGTAGGCGGATGTCGGGATGGCCGAGAGCACCGCGAGGATGGCCACCAGGACGGAGACACGACGCGCCTGGCTCACTGGGCGCCCTCCGTCCCGGCCAGCGCCCGGACCTCGGCTTCGAGATCGGTGACCGCGCGCGGCACCCGCGACACGGCACCCCGCGCGTTGGCGACGCGGGACGGCGCCAGGACGCGCCACGTGCCGTCAGGCGCACCGGCGGCCGCCAGCGCGCCCTGATGCAGGCCGATCACGCTGTACCCGCCGCGGGGATGCGCTGCCAGGAACCAGACCACCCGCGCGCCCTCGTCGACGTTGGGCACGCCGGGCACGCGCGTCTCCAGGCGACCGAGCTGTCCGCCCGCGAGACGAACATAGACGACGGACGCCTCGGGGCCCTTCCAGGTGGAGGTGAGGCGGACCTGGACGAGCCGCTCGATCCCCGTCGGGCCCTGCACGGTGCGGACGTCCTCGACGGTGCCGAGCGCCACGAGGTCGGCCGCGGCCGTCAGCTCGACGAGCGACAGGGGCACGACGACCGACGCCCTGACGGATGGACCGACGATGGCCATCCACAGGGTCACGGCGCCGATCGACAAGGCCGACGCGAGGCGCCGACGGGGCTGCACGCAACGAGTCACGATGCTCCTACTCTTGACGCGAGCCGCGCGTGGCGGCCAGGGCCAGCACGGCCGTGGCCGCACGCTCGGAGGCGCCTGGCCCTCCAAGCGCATGCACGACCGCGGCCAGGTGTTCGCGCACGTCGGACGCGTAGGCGTCGTCGCGCAGGAACGCGAGCGCTTCGGCGCAGACGCGCGGGGCCGTGAAGTCGTCCTGGATCAACTCCGGGACGATCTTGCGGCCGGCGATGAGATTGACCATCCCGAAGGTATCGACCTTGACGAACGGGCGCCCCAGCCGGTACGTGAGGGGCGACAGCCGATAGACGATCACCATGGGTTTGCCGTGCAGCGCCGTCTGCACCGTCGCCGTCCCCGACGCGGTGATCACCAGGTCGCTGGCCGCGAGCACGGCGTCGGTGTCGCCGGCATGAATCCCGATGGGCAGGTGGCTGCGATGGGTCGCCTCGAAATGCTCGTCGTGCAGTCCCGGCGCGCGGGCGATGAGGAACTGCAGATCGGGCTCCGCGTCCTTCAACAGGGCGCACGCCTCGAGCAGCGTGGGCAGCGTGCTGGCCACTTCGTTGTGGCGACTGCCCGGCAGCAGGGCGACCGTCCGCGCGGCGTGCGACAGGCCGTGCTGCGTGAGCAGCTCGGCGCGATGCCCGCGGCGATCGATCAGGTCGATGAGCGGATGGCCGACGAACTGGACGGGCACGCCGGCGTCGGCGTACAACGCCGCTTCGAACGGGAAGATGACCAGGACCTGGTCGGCGAAGCGCTTGATGACCTGCATCCGGCCGGGGCGCCACGCCCACAACTGGGGCCCGATGTAGTACACGACGGGGATGCCCCGGGCATGCAGGGCCTGCCCGAGACGGAAGTTGAAGTCCGCGAAGTCGATGGCCACGAACACGTCGGGCCGGCGCCGCTCGGCCTCGGCGATGAGGTGGCGATACATGCGCCACGTCCGCGGCAAGGTGCGCAGGACTTCGGACAGCCCGGTGACCGCGAGCCCTTCGTAGGAGCCGAGCAGCGTGCCCCCGGCCGCAGCAAGGCGCGGCCCCCCGAACCCGAAGATGTCCAGGTCGGGGCGCTGGCGTCGCAGGGCCGACGCCAGGGCGCCTGCGTACAGGTCGCCAGACGGCTCCCCGCACGAGATCATCACGCCGGGCATGCGACCGCGACCTAGCGGGCCGCCGCCGGCGCGCGCGTGGGCGCGCCCCTGCGCTGGAGGCTGGGACTGGTCAGATCGAGATCGGCGAGCGGCAGGATCTCCGCGTTGTCGATGCCGACGGCCTTGAGTTGCGGCAGGACCTTGCGGGCATCGCCGACCAGGACGATCGACAGGCGACCCGGCTTGATGAACTGCCGGGACACGCGCTGGATGTCGTCGCTGGTGACGGCGTTGATGCGATCGCGATAGGTCTCGAGTTCCTTGACGTCGAGGTCGAAGAACAACAGGTTGAGGACCTGCAGCGCGATGCCGTCGGCGGTCTCGATGCTCAGGGGGAAACTGCCCGACAGATAGGCCTGCGCTCCCATCAGCTCGCGATCGCCGACCGGTTCACGCACCATGCGCCAGAATTCGTCCACGGCGAGCCGCAGGGCCTCGCCGGTGGTCGACGTCTGCGTGTCGGTCTCGGCGATGATGGCGCCGGTCAGCTTGTAGGCGTCCATGTCGGCCGACGCCCCGTATGTCAGCCCCTTCTCCGACCGCAGCACGTTCTGCAGGCGGTTGGCGCCCTCGCCGCCGAGAATCTTGGTGGCGAGGTTGAGGGCCATGTAATCCGGGTGCTTGCGCGCGATGGCGACGTGGCCGGCGCGAATCTCGGTCTGCACCGCGTTGGGGCGATCCACCAGGACCACCCGGCGCGTCGGTTCGGGCACCTCGGCGATCGGCAGTACGGGCAGGTCCTTTGGCTGCCACTGGCCGAAGGCACGCGTCACCCCGGCGAACGCCTCCTCGACGTCGACGTCGCCAACCACCGCCAGCAGCGCGTTGTTGGGCGAGAACCAGGCCTTGTGGAACTGCACGAGGTCGTCGCGCGTGACCTGCTGCAGCGACTCCGGCGTGCCGTTGCCGGGCAGGCCATACGGATGGAACCCGTACACGAGCCGGTCGATCACCGCATCGGCGACGTACTCGGGATCCTGCATGTTCACGCCCATGGCCGACAGGGCCTGGGTGCGCACGCGGTCGAGTTCGTCCTGCGGGAACGACGGCGTCTGCACCACCTCGGACATGAGGTCGAGTGCAAAGTCGAAGCTGTCCTTCAGGACGAGTACGTTGACGTAGGAGAGGTCCGTGCCGGCGCCGGTGCCGAGCGCACCTCCAACGTAGTCGATGACGTCGGAGATCTGCTCCGACGAACGCTTGGCGGTGCCCTGATCGAGCAGGGCCCCGACCATGGCGGCCACGCCAGGCCGACCGGTCGGATCCTGCGCGGTGCCGGCCTTGACCAGCATCCGCAGGCTCACCGCGGGCTGCTCGTTCTGCGACACCACCACGACCCGGAGGCCGTTGGGCATGGTGCGCACTTCATAGGGCGGCACCCTGACCGGAGGCGCCTCGAGTGGCCGGGGCGGACGCTCCTGCGCACACAACGGCGAGGTCACGGCGACGAGCGACGTCATCATCGCCAGGAACAGCATCTGTGCCGCGCGCACCCTCACTGGTCACCCCCGGGGCGCTGCCCGCGTGGCATCACCGTCAGCACCATCCGGCTCTGCGGCGTGAAGTAGGTCCTGGCCACCCGCTGGACATCGGCCGTGGTCATCTTCTGGAAGATGTCGAACTCGCCATCGGCGGTGTCGACGTCGCCGTTGTGCAGGACGACGGCGTGCGCGAGGGTCGTCGCCTTGGCCTGCACCGTCTGCCGACCGAGCACGTAATCGCGCGCGAACTGGTTCTTGCTGCGCTGCAGTTCGCGATCCGTGATCGGCTCCTTGACCAGCTTCTCCATCTCCTCGATCAGCGCCCGCTCGACCTGGGCCGGCGTCTGCCCTGGCGCCACGATCGCCACGGCGTAGAAGAGGTTGGGATGCTCGATCAGGTTGGCCTGGCCGAACGCCGACAGGGCCAGACGCTCCTTGTAGACGAGACGCTGGTAGATGCGCGAGCTGGTGCCATCCGACAGCACCTTGGCCGCGATGTGCAGCGGGTAGGAATCCGGATGCCCGTCGTAGGTGATCGGATAGGCGACGACGACGGCGGGCAGCGGCCAGTCCTCCTCGATCGTGACGCGTTTCTCCTTCGTGCGGACCGGCTCCTGCGGGATGGTGCGCGGCACCGTCCCGGTCGGCTTCGGGACCTTGCTGAACTCGCGTTCGATCAGGCTGCGCGCCGTGGCGGGGTCGAAGTCGCCCGCGATGACCAGCGTGGCGTTGTCGGGGCGGTAGTAGGTGCGGTGGAACTCGCGCACGTCCTCGATGCTCGCGGCCTCGAGATCGGCCATGCTGCCAATCACCGGATAGCGATACGGATGCGTGGTGAACGCCTGCTCGTAGATGATCTCGGACAGCCGCCCGTACGGCTGGTTCTCGACGCGCTGGCGCCGCTCCTCCTTGACCACCTCGCGCTCGGTGCGGAACGTCGCATCCTCGACGCGCAGCGACGCCATGCGGTCGGCCTCGAGCCACAGCGTCAGCGGCAGGTACTGCGCCGGCACCGTCTGCCAGAACACCGTGGTGTCCTCGGTGGTGTAGGCGTTGCTCTGTCCGCCCACCGAGGCGATGTACGACGTGTGCGCCTCGGGCTGCACGTTCCGGCTGCCCTTGAACATCATGTGCTCGAAGAGATGCGCGAAGCCGGTGCGCCCCGGCTTCTCGTTCTTCGAGCCCACGTGATACCAGAGCGTCACGTGGACGATCGGCGTCGAGTGGTCCTCGAGCAGGATGACCCGCAGCCCGTTGGGCAGCGTGTAGTCTTCGAACTTGAACGCCGGCGGCCTGACCGTGGTGGCTCCGGTGGGCGTCTCGAACGCCCCGGCCACGACGACGGCTGCCAGCGCAGCGGCCACGGCGGGCCGAGCGAGCATGCGTGTCATTGGATCGATTATGGCAGGCCCCGCGCCCGCCTCCAATGACTTGGGACGACGTGACGGCCGACTTGGCCTCGGATTCGCGGGGCCCCCGCCGGTCAGCGCTCGCTGCCGGACTCGTCCACGTCGGCGGCGCTCGGGGTCGCCGCGCCCTCCAGCGTGACCAGGCGGCGCTGCAGGTCGGCGACCTGCTTGCGCAGGGCCGGCAGGGTCCGGAAGATGGCCGAGGCCTTGAGCCAGTCCCGATTGTCGATGGCCGGGTACCCGGAGACGAACGCCTTGTCGGGCAGCGAGTTGGGGATGCCGGTCTGCGCCGTCGCCCGCACGCCCTTGCCGATGGTGAGGTGACCGGCCACACCCACCTGCCCGGCGAGGATGGTCCCGGCGCCCACCGACGTGCTCCCGGCGATCCCCACCTGCGAGACCAGAATCACCCGCTCGCCCAGTTCGACGCCGTGGCCAATCTGCACCAGGTTGTCGATCTTGGAGCCGGCGCCGATCACCGTCGCCCCGATCGGCGGGCGATCGATGGCCGTCGACACGCCGATCTCGACGTCGTCGCCGACGACGACCGTGCCGACCTGCGGAATCTTGATCATCGTGCCGGTCGCATCGGCCGCGAAGCCGAAGCCGTCACTGCCGATCACGGCATGGTCCTGCACCACCACCCGGTGCCCCAGGGTGACCCGCTCGCGCACGCTGACATGGGGGTGCAGGAGGCAGTCGTCACCGATCACCGCGCCGTCGCCGATCGTCACGTGCGCGCGGATCGACGTCCGGGCCCCGACCACCGCCGCGGCGCCGACGCACGCGTAAGGACCGACCGACACGTCTTCGCCGAGGACCGCCGTCGGGTCGATCACCGCGGTCGGATGGACCCCGGCTGGCGGCGCCGGCTGGGGATGCAGCAGCGCGAGCGCCCGCGCGAACGCGACGTAGGGCTCCCGCGTGCGCAGGGCCGCTGCCGGCACCGGCACCGGCACGTCATCGGCGGCGATCACCGCGGAGGCGCGTGTCTCGGCCAGCGCCCTGGCGTATTTCGGATTGAAGAAGAAGGTGACGTCGCCCGGACCGGCCGATACGAGATCGGCCACGCGGGTGATCAGGAGGTCGCCGTCGCCTTCGAGGCGGCAGCCGAGCAGGTCGGCAAGCTCACGCAGCGTCAAAGCGGGCGGAGTGTACCATGCGCCTTCGCGCTTCGCGCTGCGGCGCACACGTGCCAGGGCCGCGGCCTCGAGGCGGTCCGGCCGGCTCGACTAGGGGGTGGCCAGGCGATCGGGCACCATGCGGGCCACGAAGAGCGGCAGGTCCTCCAGCCGCAGGCGCGTCGCGATGTCGAGCACGATCGGTTCGCGCGCCTCACCGGACAGGTGCAGGACCCCACGCAGTTCCGAGAGCGGGGTGCTCGGCGTCATGTGCCACACCACCGCCCGCAGGCCGTGACGCGCGCCCCGCCAGGACAGGTAGCGCGCGACGACGAAGAACCCGAGGAAATACGCCAGGACGTTCGGGCCTGGGACGAGCGCCAGCGCGCCGGAGGCGACGAAGAGCACCGTCGTGACGACCAGCCAGAGCAGGTGGCGGTCGGCATCCTTGCGCAGCGAGGTGCGCATCACCTGCAGCGCCTCGCTCGCCGTGACATCGTCGGGGTGGTGCAGCGTCGCGTGCGTGTGCTTGCGCAGGTGCCACAACAGCCGTTGCTCGTTGATGTGCTCGGCGATGCTGCGCAGCGTCCGCTGCTGCAGGCGCCCGAGCATCGTCCCCGGGTCGGGCATCTCCTCGCCGCGCGCGCGGCGGCGACGTTGATCCTCGGCCTCCGCGAGCATGTGACGGAAACGATCCATCAGCCGACGGAACAGGCCCCGCTCTTCGTGCGGGTCGACAGGCGTCTCCTCGTCCGCGGGTTCGCAGTAGGGCTCGAGGCGGCCCGCGCCGATCGGGATGAGGTAGACGTCAAACATGTCGTTCGTTCTGAAAGCTACGATACCACCCGCTTTCCCGTTCACCGTGCCCACACGCCCATGGTCGAGCCGCCTCACGCCAACGAGGCACACGAGGACCACTGCTACGCTTATCGGCATGACGCCAACGATTCTGCTGTGGCTGGCACTGACGACCGCAGGCGCGCAGCCGGCGCCCCCGCTCGCGCTGGACGTGCGCGTGTTCCGCGGCGCGGTCGAGGTCACCGCCGAGACCACCGTGACGGTGTTCCCGACGGGCACGCGCGTCAACGGTCGCGCTGCCCCAATCGTCCCGAGCGGCGAGCGACAATTGCCGCTGTTGGCCGGACAGTACGACCTGCAACTCGTCCAGCAGACGGACGGCAAGGTCAGCGGCATCGCCTGGACAACGCTGCGCCTGCTGGTGGCCTACCCGGGCGAGCGCGGACGCCACCTGGAGGTCGTGAACTTCACGAAGGGATGGGGCGCCCTGCAGATCCGGCCGGAGCGGCCGGCGACGGACGGCAGCCTGGCGTGGTCGGCGCGACTGCTGCGCAAGGACGGCAGCGAGGTGGCCAGGGGCGTGCCGGGCCAGGGCTACCAGATCCTCGTCGCGCCGGCCGGCCTGTACGACGTGGCGATCGCCACACCCGGTCAGCCGGTGCGCCTGCAGGACGTCGAGGTGAAGGAGAACCTCACCTACGTCCGGGCGTTCTGACGCGCCCCGGCGCGGCTACGGAGCCGTGGC